>CALMKX010000271.1 GCA_937867335.1 uncultured Acidobacteriota bacterium | reverse complement strand
GGCGGGAGTCGCTCCGCGAGGCGATGGAGGTGGCCGGCCACGACAAGGAAGGAAACCTCGTCCTTGACATGCGCTCCGGGGCGTACTCGGCCGCCTGGAAGCCGAAGCAGGCCCGGCTGGTTACGGTCCGGGGCTTCACCGAGACCGGGGGCAAGCGCAAGGCGATCTCCCACATGGCCAAGGCGGTCCGCGGCGATGTCGCCCGCATCGCCCTCTCGGCGAAGGCGATGCCGAAGGATCCAGAAACCCTGGCCGGCCTGCTTGAAGCCGGGGGAATGACGGTCGAGCTGACCGAAAAGACCCTCGACGTCATCGAACAGGCCTGATCCGGACCCGCACTTCACCTTTGGCAGGCGGGCCGTTCGGGGCCGATCCGTATCATCGATGTATGGCTTCCGCCCTGAGAAAATCACCCCTGCGTGCGGCGATCGGCATCGCGCTTTTGCTGGCCGGTGTGGCGGCTCTCCTGCTGCTTTCCTCGCCGGGCGGTGACCCGGGCTCTTCTTCGGGCACCACGGCGAATTCCACCGGGGCCGGGCCCTTTGTGAAGTCGGAGAGCGCCAGCTCGCCCTTCCCGCCCTTGACCCGCAACCTTTCCGCCGGGCTGACCAACCATCAGATGGCCGGCCAGCGGATCGTCGCCGGGTTCGAGGGCACCACCGTCCCTCCGGTCATCCGCCGCCGGGTCAAGGCCGGACTTATCGGGGGAGTGATCCTCTTCGCCGACAACCTCGGCTCGGACGCGCGGATTCGGCATCTGACCAGGGCGCTTCAGCGGATCCGGCGGCCCGACGGCCTGCGCCGCTACCCGCTGATGATCATGGTCGACCAGGAAGGCGGGCTCGTCAAACGGCTGCCGGGGGCCCCGAACGCCTCGGCCGAGCAGATGGGCAGGCGGGGCCCCGCCTTCTCCCGTCGCCAGGGAGCTCTTGCCGGCCTCAATCTCAAGACGTCGGGCTTCAACGTCGACCTCGCTCCGGTGCTGGACGTGGCCCGTCCCGGAGGGGTCATCGCCGACACCGACCGCGGTTTCGGCTCAACCGTGAAGAAGGTGAAGGCGACCGCGATCCCCTTCGCCCGGGCTCTTCAGCAGACCAGGGTCGCCGCCACCGCCAGGGCCATCATCGCCACCGAGGCCAGCCCTCCCACCACCAGGCTCCCGGGAGCCACATGGAGGGTGAGCTCCGAGGTGCCCACCGCCGGCAGCCACCAGGTGGCAAGGCCCAGGAGCAGCAGCCGGGCGTAGCCCAGAGCCGCCACCACGCCCAGAAGACCGCCGGCAAGAGCGAGCACCAGCCCCTCGGCCAGGAAGCGCCGGCGGATCCGCGCCGCCGGGTAGCCCAGGGCCGCGAGCAGTCCCACCTCGCGCGCCCGCTGCTCCACCCCCAGGCGGAAGAGCAGGCCGGTCAAGAGAGCGGCGGAGAGGATCAGGAAGAAGCTGAAGGCCAGGAACAGCTGGGCGAAGTCCGTGGCCCCTGCCGAGCCGGCGAGCAGGCGCTGCCGCAGGGGCTCGAAGGAGAGGCCGAACGCCGCCGGCTCGAGTCTGTGGGCCAGCTCCTGGCGAAGGCGAGCGGCGAAGTCCTGCGCCGACGTGCCGGCCGGGGGGTCCAGGCGCAGCGACGTGAGCGCCCCGTAGCGGCTGCGCCACAGCGCCTGGGCCTCGGAAAGGGCCACAAAGGCCTTGGGCGCCGCCCGGTGGGCATGCCAGTAGGCTTCGTCTCGCGGGCGGATGCGACCGAGGTCCACCGGAAAGGGCGGCTGCCAGTCCGCCATGTTGAGGGCATCGGAAACGCCGGGCAGGTTCGGCGTCAGGCTGGGGTCCGCTCCCAGGCCGGCGAGCTCCACCACCCCGGCGAGGCGCCACTCGTGCTGCTCCTCGGCGAGCTCGTCGCGGGGGCCCAGCCGGTAAGAACTCACCCGCACCGTGGCGCCGGGGGAAGCCGAAAGCTCCTCGGCGGCCCAGCGGTTGAGGTAGATCTCTCCCGGGGCGAGGGGAGGCGCCGGCGCTCCCGAAACCAGGCGCAGCGCCGGGCTTCCTCCCGCCGGCAGCTCGAGGCCGGCCAGGGTGGAATAGGGCAGCGCCTTGTCACCCACCTCGAGGCGGTTGGCGAGGTAGGTGAGCACTCCGCTCGGGCTGACGCCCAGGCCGGCGAGGATGGCCTCCAGCCGCTCCGCCAGGGCGTCCGAGAGCACCAGCTCGCGGCTCTCCACCACCACCTGCTGGCCGGCCGGCTTCACGATGAGGCCGAAATCCCCCGCCTCGAGGGCTCCGGCCAGAGCTTCCTTCAGATTGCCCGACGGGCCCGCGCTCGCCGCTGCCAGCAGCAGATTGGCCTTGCCGGGCAGCTCGAGGGCGCGGGCCAGGCGGGGCAGCTCGAGGAAGGCGTTGGCGCTGCGGCCCTGGTTGGGCTCGAGCTGGAAGCCGCCGGCGCCGCGATCCGGCAGGATGCCCACCACGCTCGCCCGCAGGGAGGCGAGAGCGCGCTCGGCATCGGCCCGGCCCACCAGGGTCTCGCGGGGCACTTCCGAGAGCTTGTCGAAGGAGAGCAGGAGGGGATCTCCCACCTTGGCGCCGAGCTCAGCGGCGAGCCCGGCCGAGAGCACCACCGGGGCGAACAGGCTCTGGCCCTCGAAGCGAGGCCCCGGCGCGGGCGCGAAGAGCTCGGCGAAGCCCTGGTCCACGCCGTAGAGGCTCACTCCCGAGGCCCGGGCGCCGGTGTCGGCCTGGCGCACCGAGCCGGCCACCCGCAAGGCGGGCACCACGCGACCGCCACTCTTCGCCGCCACCTCTGCCGCCAGCTCGCTGCGGAAGAAGCGCGGCGCCCGGAGCACCTGGTCCACGCCGCCCAGGCGGGCGAGGGCCAAGTCATGCAGGCTGCCCGTCACCGAATCCCCCACCAGCAGGGCCCCGGTGAGAACCGCCGCCGCCGTAGCCGCCGCCAGCGCCACCGCGAGATGGGTTCGCCAGAAGTAGCTCAGGCTTCGCAGCATCGCCCTTCGATCAGTCGGACTTTCCGGGTGAACCGGCTCGCGAGCTCGCTGCTGTGGGTGACCACCACGAGGATGTTGCCCTGCTCCCGGTGGAGCTCGAAGAGCAGCTCGGCCACGGCCTGGGCGGTTGCGCCGTCCAGGCTGCCGGTGGGCTCGTCGCACAGCAGCAGCGCCGGCTGGAAAAGCAGCGCACGGGCCACCGCCGCGCGCTGGCGCTCGCCGCCGGAGAGCTCGGCTGGGCGGTGGGCCAGGCGATCCGCCAGGCCTACCCGAGCCAGCAGCTCCCGGGCGCGAGCCTCGAGGCCGGGCACCGGATCCGCCGGGAAGGCGTGCCCGGGCAGCAGCACGTTCTCGAGCACCGTGTACTGGGGCAGCAGATAGTGCTCCTGGAACACAAAGCCGATCCGCCGGTTGCGCAGCCGCGCGAGCTCGGGCTCCGAGAGACTGGCGAGATCCTGGCCGCCCAGGCTCACGCAACCAGAGCTGGGCCGATCGAGCCCACCCAGCAGGTGCAGCAAAGTGCTCTTGCCGCAGCCCGATGGCCCGAGAACCGCGAGCGCCTCCCCCGCCTCCAGCCGGAGCGAGATCCCGCGGAGAACCGGCAGCACCCGGCCCCCCAGGCTGAATTCCATCACCAGATCGTCGACTTCGAGGGAGATCGGCGGCATCAGCTCTCGATTCAGGGCTTGGTCACCCAGGAACGTGTTCCCAGCAGGGATGCGCCCGCTTGAGGCTACTCTCTAAGTCCCTGACTCAGGAGAGGACTCGAGGCGATAGCGCCAGTAGTCGGGATGGCGACTGTGGTGCTTGACGACAAGGATACGGAGATGCTGCCCGTCGCAGCGGTAAAAGATTCCATAAGGGAAGCGACTCATCACGTAGCGCCGAACGTGATGCTCGATTTCCGGCCATCGCTCGGGAGCGCCTCGAACCTCGGCAATCGCGGCGTCGAACTCCTCGAGAAACCGCTCACCGAGCCCGGTCATCCTCTGCTCATAGAAACGGGCGGCCTCGATGACTTCGTGCTCAGCATCCGGGTGATAGATCAATCTCACCGCAGGGCCCGGCGCGCTCGCTCCATCACCTGTTCGTGGCTCGTCCCTGGGCGGAGGCCGCTCGCCAGCTCTCGGTCGCGATCGGCGGCGAGTCTCGCCAGCTGGCGAGACAACTCGTCCTCCGGCTCCCTGGGCCGATCCTCGATGCTCTGCCAGAGCTGCTGAGCCAGATCGATGCGATCGGCCAAGGGCAGCGCCAGGGCTCTCTGAGCCAGTGCTTTGGTCGTCATGACCTCAACGTAGGGGATTCCGAGAGCGCCGTCAAGGCAGCCTCACTTCCCCCCTCCCGGCGCTTCTTCCAGGTGGTCGGCGATGAAGGGCGGGATCGAGATCGGCACCAGGCCGCTCGGGTCGTCGAGCACGCAGCAGGCGGAACTCATGCGGCCCTGGGCCACCAGACGCTCGCCGCAGCGGAAGGTGAAGCGGTAGGTCATCGACGTGCGACCCTTGCGCTCGACCTGCACCTCGATCTCGAGCTCGTCGCCGAAGCGCGCCGGGCTCTTGTACTCGCAGCTCGCCGCCAGCCGCGGCCAGCCGATCGCCCGGCCCTGCCAACGGGTGTGCACCGCCGTGCCCAGGCTCGCCAAGAGCTCGTGCTCGGCGCTCTCCATGAAGACGAAGAAGCGCGAGAAGTGCACGATGCCGCCCATGTCGGTGTCGGCGAATTCGATCCTGCGGCGAGTGCGGTAGGTGTGCACGCTAGAGCTCGTTTCAGGAGGCGCCCGGATCGAGGTTCGAGAGCGAGCGCTCGACGGTGGTTTCGCCCCGGCCGGTGAGCCGACGATAGACCGCCGCGGTCGCCAGGGCCATCTCACGATCGCCGAAACGCGCCGCCACGGCCTCGCGGCCTTGCTCGCCCAGGCGGCGCGCGAGCTCGGCGTCGTCGAGCAAGGTGGCGATGCCCCGGGCCAGGCTCTCCACCGAGTGGGGATCCACCAGGAGCCCGCCATCGGTGGCGGCCATCATCTCCGGGAAGGAGCCGTGCCGGGGCAGCACCACGGGCACGCCGTTGGCCATCGCCTCGAGGGCCGACAGCCCCTTGGACTCCTGGTACACCGTGGGCAGGGCCATCACGTCGAGAGAGCGCAGGAAGCGGATCTTGCCGCCGAGATCCACCTCGCCGACCAGCTCGCAGCGGTGGCTCAGCCCGTCCTGCGCCAGCCCGGCCAACAGGCGGTCGACGTAGGCGCGGTCTCGCGGGCCCAGGTACCCGGCCAGGCAGAGGCGCAGGTCCTCTCGGCCCGGCTCCCGGGCGAGCTGGCGGAAGGCGTCCACCAGCAGGTGCAATCCCTTCTCCGGGCAGAGGCGGGCGAAGAAGCCCAGGGTGCGACCGTCCTTGGGCGGACCAGCCGGTTCCGTCGCCAGGTGTGGCGTAAGGCTCAGGCCCAACGGCACCACCGCGATCTTCTCGGCCGGCACCGCCAGGAGCTCGCTCATCGTGCCGGCATAGTAGCGGCTGGGAGCGAGGAAGGCATCGGCATCCTTCGCTCGCTCCCGGAGCAGCTCCCGCACCCGGCTCTGGTAGGGCTCGATCAGCCCGTCCAGGAAGAGGTCCTCGCCGGCCAGCCCCACTACCACCGGCACCCCGAGCTCTTCCCGGAGCCTGCGCGCCATGCCGAGGAACAAGGAGTTGGTGAGGTGCACCACCTCCGGTCGGAATTCCTCTTTCAGCCAGGCCACCAAGAGCTCGAGTTCGTGGGCCTGATGACCGTGCTCACCCGCCAGGACGGACTCGGTCAACGCGCCCAGCTGGTGGGCGTCGGTGGAGCCGGCGAAGCGCCCCACCCAGGACAGCAGGCCCGGGCGGTCCAGCAGCCGATGGAGCCAGCCGGGGGCCGAACGGAACCAGGGTGCCACCTGCTGCAGGTAGACGTTGACCGCCCCGTAGAAGATCCTCGGCTGAGCCACGGCTTCTTCGTCGGTGCGGATCGGCGTGTAGGTGGGCAGCAGGGCCACCTCGTGGCCGAGCCGCGAGAGCGCGCCGCCCAGGGTGTTGTCGTGCAGGCAGCTGCCGCAGTACATGCCTGCGGCGCCGGAAGCGATGTAGGCGATCCTCACCGGGCGTCCTCGGGAAAGAAACGGGCCAGCCTCGCCGGATCGGGCGGCGGCGTGAGCCAGGACACCACCGCCAGGGCGAGCGCCGAGGCGAGAAGCAGCGGCGCCGCGGGCAAGAGCCCCGTGCCGCCCACCGTATAGCCCGGATCCGCCATCGCCCTCGTGGCGTACCAGCTCCAGCCCAGTGCGGTGACCACCACCGCCGCAAGGCCCCCCTGCCAGGTGCTGCGCCGCCAGAACAGCGCCGCGAGAAGCACCGGGAAGAGCCCCACGAAGCCGGTGAAGCAGAGCACGCCCAGCTTGAACAGGCTGCGGTCCACCCGCGGCGCGATGGCCACCGCGCCGAGCACCAGAAGGGCCACGAAGAGCCGGCCGAAGAGCACCTGCCGCTGCTCGCTCAAGCGATCGCCGAAGCCGTAGTGGCGCACGATGTCGCGGGTGAACATGTTGGTGAGGGCGAGGGCCTGGGAGTCGAGCGAAGCCGCCACGGCGGCGAACAGCCCGGCCACCAGCACGGCGGCGAGGCCCGGGGCGAGCAGGCGCTCGATCAGCTGCGCCACTACCCCCGAGGAAGCCGGCCCGGCGAGGCCCGGAACTTCCAAGCGGCCGATCACCCCCAGCAGCACGCTCGGCAGCCACACCAGGGCCACGCAGAGGGGGTAGAGCACCACCGAGAGGCGGAACGTAGAAGCCTTCCGCGCGGTGAGCCACTGGGCCGAGAGATGCGGGAACATCGCCGCCGAGAGCGGAATCACCAGGTAGGAGAAATGCTCGAGCGGGGGGATCGCCGGCTCCTGGCGCAGCAGCTCGGGATGCTCGCTCGCCGCTCGCTCGAGAATCGCCGTGAGCCCGCCCAGCTTCGCCACCACCGCGCCGAAAGCGAGGGCGCCCAGGACGAGGAAGATCACCGTCTGGAAGGCGTTCACCCAGGCCGTGCCGCGCATGCCGCCGGCCGCCACGTAGACGATCACCACCCCGCCCACCAAGAGGCCGCCCCAACCGGCCGAGATGCGGCCACCGGAGGCCTCAGCCAGAGTCAGGCCGGCGCCCTTGACGCTGATCAGAAGGTAGGGCACCAGCAGCGCCGAGAGGGCCAGGAACACCGCCAGGCCCAGGGCGTCCGAGCCCCAGCGGTCGCGGATCAGCTCGGTCTGGGTGAGGTAGCCGTGGCGCTTGCCGAGAGCCCAGAGCCGGGTGCCCACGGTCAGGAAGAGCAGCGGTACCACCAGCGCGGAGGAAGAGGCCATCAGGCCGAACACGCCGATGCCCCGATGGTAGGCCTCGCCCGAGGCGCCGAGGATCGAGAACGAGGTCATATGGGTGCCCACCAGCGAGGCCAGGAGCACCCAGGGGCCGAGCGAGCGGGAGGCGAGGAAGAAATCCTCGCCGGTCCCCTGGCCGAAACGCGTGCTGGCGAGGCCGATGGCCACCAGCGCCGCGAGGTAGAGGGCGATGAGCGCGAGGGTCATTCGAGCCCCTTCGGCCAGGCCCACCGCACGGCGAGGGCGAGCAGCGCCGCGGCCACCAGGCAGTAGCCCACGTGGTAGGCCAGGCTCGCCGGCAGGCCGAGGAGGGGCCGGGACACCGAGCGCAGCCAGAAATCCTGATGCAGCAGGGCGAGCAGCCCCAGGAGCAGCCAGCACAGGCGCCGTCGCTGGCGTTCGCTCAAACGGCCGTTCCCTCGAGGCTCAGCGGCCCACCGCGAGCGGGGCCTCGAAGGGCGCGCTCGCCGGCAGCGGGATCATCTCGCCCATGGCGTCGAACAGCCCTTCGAGCGGGCGATCGACGTTGCCGATCAACAGATTGATGATGTGCGGGCGGTACTGGGGGTAGCGCTTGAGGAAGCGGGCGAAGCTGAATTCCGGGTGGTAGAAGGCATAGACCAGCTTGCGCAGGGCTTCCACCCCGGCCGCGAACTCCTCGCCGAAGCAGCCGAGCTGGGCCGCGGAGAAGTCGTTGCGGGCGAAGCCCTGGTTGATGGCGTCCGCCGCGAGCTCGCCCGAGCGCAGGGCGAGGAAGACGCCGCTCGAGTAGATCGGATCGATGAAGCCGAAGGCGTCTCCCACCAGCAGCCAGCCGTCGCCGGCGATGCGCCGGGCGCGGTAGGAGAAATCGCGCAGCACCCGCATCGGCTGCACCTGGCGGGCGCCGGCGAGGCGCGGCTGCAACACTTCGCAGGCCGCGAGCTCCTCCTCGAACACCCGCTGGGGATCGGCTTCGCGGCCGGCCACCAGGTGGTCCACCGAGCCCACCACCCCCACGCTGACCACGTTTTCGGGCAGCGGGATGTACCAGAACCAGGACTTCTGGTCGCGGGTGTGGAGGATCAGCGTGGCGCCCTCGTCGATGCCGGGATCCCGCTGGGCCCCCTCGAAGTGGGTGAAGAAGGAGACCTGACGCAGCGTCGGCTCGCTCTGATGGAGGCCCAATGCACGGGCCACCACCGAGCTCTGGCCGGAGGCGTCCACCACCACCTTGGCCGCCACCTCGTAAGGCTCGCCCTCGGCCGGGGCGATCGCCACCCCCAGGGCCTTCTCGCCTTGCCAGAGCAGGCGAGACACCGTGGCGCCGCGGCGGATCTCGGCGCCTTTCTCGCGGGCGTTGTCCAGCAGCAGCTGGTCGAACTCGCTGCGCTTCACCTGCCAGGTCTGGGAGCTTTCGTGGGGATCGTTCTCGAAGAAGTAGAAGGGCGCTGTCGCCTTGCCCGACTTGGTGAAGAACTGCACGCTGCGCTTGGCCGGGAAGTGGCTCGCCCGCATCCGCTCGAGCACACCCAGCCGCTTCAAGGTCCAGTAGGTGGCGGGCATCAGCGACTCGCCGATCTTGAACGCCGGCTCCGGCGCTCGCTCGGCGAGCAGGGTGCGGTGCCCCGCCTCGGCCACCAGGGCCGCCACGGTGGCGCCGGCCGGGCCGCCACCGATCACCACCACATCGAAGCTCTCGCGTGCCATCGAACTCCTCCGCCCGGCCGGGCCGGGCTCGCCTCAAGGATACGGCCGCCTCGGGGGAAAGTTGTTCCGCCTAGCGCAGCCGGTAGCCCAGACGCAGACTCAGGTTGCGGGGCTCGCCGGGGATCACCGAACTCGCCCCGAAAGCGCGGGTTTCGTAGTCCTGGTCCGCCAGGTTGCGGCCCACGAGACTCACCCTCCAGGCGCCCCGGTCCCAGGCGAGCTCGGCATCGGCCAGGGCGTAGGCGTCGGTCTTGAACACGTTGTCCTCGTCGATCGCCTGCTCGCCCACGTAGCGCAGCCCGCCCGAGAGGCGCCAGGCCGGGGACAGCCGATAGGACAGCCACAGCTTGGCGAGCGCCGCGGGAGCGAAAGCCGCCTCGTTGCCGGACCAGTCGAACACCACCGGCACCAGCACGCCGGTGGGCGTCGGCACCTGGATGACCTCGCGGAAGCGCACCAGGGTGGAGTCGGTATGGGCGTAGGTCAAGGCGAGGAAGAGATCTCGCGTCAGCTGGCCTGCGAGCTCGAGTTCGAAGCCGCGGGAGCGCTGGTCGCCGGTCTGCTCGGTGAAGCCGTCCGCGCCGGCGATGGCGATGTTCTTGCGCTCGATCTGGTACACCGCGAGGGTCGCCCCCAGGCGGTCTCCGGCCAGCTTCTGGCGCACGCCGAGCTCCACCTGCCGGCTCTCCTCGGGCTTCGCCGGGCCGACCACCCGGGGCGAAGGCGGGGCGAAGGCCTCGCCGGCGTTGAGATAGGCGGTGGTCGTCGGCTGGGGAGTGAAGGAAACGCCGAGCATCGGCGAGAGCTTGCCGTCCGAGCGGCGGGTGCCGCTCGCCCGGTCCTTGAACTCGATCGAGTCCCAGCGCAGGCCGCCCAGGAGCTGCCAGCGCTCGGAGAGCACCAGCTGGTCGATCACGTAGGGCGCCACCACCTCGCTCCGGGCATCGCCCCGCTGGCCCTGACCGGGGATCAGGAAGAGTGGGCGGGTGGCGCTCTCCACCGGATGCTCGAGGCCGATCACGGGCAGGGCGGCCACGTCCAGGGTGAAATCGTCGTCGTAGCGCTGGACCTCGACCCCGGCGAGGATCTGCTGGGTGAGGCCGCCGCCCTTCTGCTTGTAGACCAGCTCCACGCGGTCTCCGAGGTAGCGCTGGTCGTCGTCGAGCAGGGTGAGAGCCCGGCCCACGATGTGCTCACCGGTGGGAATCGGCGCCGTGAACAGCAGCAGGGTGCCGTTGGTCTGCCAGTCCAGGCGCCGGTAGTAGGTCTTGTTGCGCAGCGTGAGCGCCGAGCCCAGGGGCAGCTCGAAGTCCAGCTGGGCACGGCCGATCTTCTGCTTCGAGCGGTCGAAGGGGGATTCGTAGCCCTGGTCTCGCGACACCGCCGGCAGCTCGCGGCCGTCGACCAGCGGCAGGCCGGCGTCGGGCATGAAGTCCGAGCGGGCCGCCTCGAGGTTGAGCTGGAAGCTCGCTTCGCCGCGGCGGTAGGTGAGGGCCGGGTTCACCGCCCAGACCTCCGAGTCCTTGCCGTTGCGATAGCCATCGCTCTGGCGGTCGAGGCCGTTGACGCGGAACAGCCAGCCACCGTCGGCCGAGGCCACGCCGGCATCCACCCTCGCCTCGCCGGTCGAGAAGCTGCCACCGGCGAGCTCCACGGCACCGAAGGTCGAGGGAATCGGCTGCTTGCGCACCAGGTTGATCGCGCCGGCGAGCGGGTTGCTGCCGTAGAGGAAGCCGCCCGGGCCCTTGAGCACCTCCACCTTCTCCACGTTGTAGAGCGGGTAGAAGGTGGCCTCGGGCTCCGGCGCGCCGTCGCTCAAGATCAAGGCGCTCGACAACGAATCGAAGCCCCGCAGCGTGAAGTAATCGAATACCCCGGCTCCGGTCTGGCTGTTCAAGCTGCTCACGTTCGGCAATGCGTCACCCAGAACGAGAGCGCCCTGGGCCTCGAGCATCGCCCCTTCCACCACGCCCACGTTCGCCGGTGTCTCGCCCGGCGTCAATTCGAAGCGGCTCAGGATCGTGTTGGTCGAAGGCAGGAACGCCGGCTGCCCCTCCACCAGCACCTCTTCGCCGTAGCGACCTTCGGTCGAGCAATTGCAGCCTGCCGCCGAATCCCCCTCCGCGGTCGACTCCGCCGGCTCCTCTTCTGCCGCGGGTTGGGGTTGAAGTTGCGCCTGGCCGGCTCCGGCCAGGGCCAACGACAAGCCCACCGTCGTGGTCCACTCTCGCCAAGAAGACATTCTTGCCATCGTTCCCCCGTTGCGCCCTACGCTCCCACCTTGAGGGCGAGCAGCTCTTTTTGATCTCGCAGGAAAACCTGGCCCTGCGCCAGTGTGGGCATGGTCCAGGTACGACTCGAAAACAAGGCTACGCGACCCTTCTCGCTGTAGCTCGAAGGCTTGGCCTCTACCAGCGCCAGGGCGCCCTGATCCGACAGCACATAAAGGTTGCCATCGGCGTAGGCGAGCGAGCCCTTGCCGAAACCCCGCTGTTTCCATTGCTCGGCACCGGTGGCGGCGTCGACGCACTTGAAGGTGCCGTCGTCGAAGCCGTAGAGATATCCGGCCACCAGCACCGAGCTGTTGAAATGGTTTTTCATCACCGTGCTCTTCCACACCTCTTCCACGCCGAGCCCGGCTCCTTGCTTCTTCACCTTCAGCATCACCGCGCCGTGGCCGTAGCCCGAGCTGATGAAAATCTGATCATCCGGCACCGCGATCGGCATGGCGGCGTTGACGTCGTAGTCGGTGGTCCAGGGGTAGCGCCAGAGGGCCTTGCCGGTCGCGGGCTCCACGGAAACCAGGGCCGAGCCGGTGAAGAACAGCACCTGGCGCACCCCCGCGGCGGTGACGGCGAGCGGCGAGGAGTAGCCGGGGCGATCGGTCTGCGAGGCCCAGGCGAGCTTGCCGGTCTTCTTGTCGAAGGCCAGCAGCGAATGGCCCGGCCTGCCGCCGGCGTCGAGCATCACCAGATCCCCTTCGACCAGCGGTGAGTTGGACACCCCCCACTGCGGGATCTGAGCGCCGAAAGCCGCTGCGAGATCCACGCTCCAGCGCTCCTTGCCGCTCGCCGCCTCGAGGGCCACCAAGCGCCCGCGAGAGCCCAGGCCGAAAACGGCGTCGCCGTCCACCGTGGGCGTCGAGCGCGGGCCGTTGCCCATCTCGTCCTTCCAGTTCTCGCCCAGGCGGGTGCGCCACAGGCTCTTGCCCGAGGCCGGATCGAAGGCTCCCAGCGCCGCGCGTCGGCCTGTTGCGAGCGGGAGGCAATCTCGAAGGCTTCGGTACCCCAGCGCAGCTGGTCGGCAGGCGCTGTGTCCACAAAGGCAAACATATGGATCGCGTCGATGGCCACTCCGTCCAGGCCTGCAGCCCTCGCCAGGCGCAGGGCCTGATCAAAGGCGGTTCTGGCTCGGGCCGCAGCTTCAGGAGTGATCTGTGCGGCAACATGGGAAGCGGATGCATCGGTGCGGCCCAACTCCAGCTGGTAGCGCGCCTGGGCCTCGGGCCCGGCCTTGGCCACGGCCGGCTCCATGGCGGTCAGCACGGCCCGCGCAGCCGCAAAGTCCCGCCGCAGGCCGTGGGTCCGCGCAATCTGGGTCTGCAGGATCAGGGCGTCATCGCCCTTGGCGGTTTCGAGCGCAGCGCGGAACCGCTGCTCGCTGACCTCGGGGCGCGCAAAGTCCCAAAGGGCAGCCAGGTCAACCGCACCACACACCACGGGGCACAGAATCAGCGCGGCCCACAGCGCCGTGGCACGGCACACAGGTGTCAGGGTCGGGGTCAGTCCGGCGGTCAAGGGGGCACCGCACGGGTCAGGAGATGTTCTGCGCAATCCGCCAGACCACCCCGGAAGGATCAAACAGGCAGAAGTCACGCATCCGCCAGGGCTGGGTCTCGATGTCCGTCACCCGAACGCCGTAGCGCACCACCACGCCGCTGGCCTGAACATGGGCCCACCAGGCATCCACATCGGCCACCAGCAGGTGCATCATGAAGTTCTCGGCCACCGACTCGGCGCAGAAATCCTGAAGCAGAAAACTGGCCTCGCCAAAGTGAAAGTACGCCACCCCGCCACCCTCTGAGGCCATGGTGAAGCCCAGGTCGGTGTAGAAGCGTTGGGACAGCGCGTAGTCCCGGGCCGGGACAAACGCCTTGATTTCTGTCACGTGGAGGTTCTGCATCTGCGTTCTTCAGTCTGCGTTGCGAGCTGGCGTGCGCGCCAGATGGCGGCATCCGGTCGCGACCGCCAGAGATCCCCGGGATGCACAGGTGCTGGATCCATTCGACGCCGCGTCATCCCGCCGGCATACCGCTC
>CALMKX010000270.1 GCA_937867335.1 uncultured Acidobacteriota bacterium | reverse complement strand
CGGTTTCCCAAACCGCAGAAACGCCAGCACCACAAGCGCAGGGACGCAGAACCAGAACACCGCCAGCCAGAACGGTGTCGACTGATACCACGGCACAATCCACTCTGCCGGTGGCGAACTCAATCGCACCGCTTCAACCTGGGCGAGCAACGTCATCACGCCGCCACCTCCGCACGCTCACCCGTCGGCACGCTCAACTCCTGCGCCCGCTCCGCCCATTGCACGCGGACCTCATGCTCAATGCGTCCCTTCGCCCGAGCCGCCCACGATTTTTCCATCGGGTCGATCGCCCGCTCGCCGACGTGCTTGACGCGATCCAGCAATTCGCTGTCGCTCGAGAGCGCGCCGCCTACCCGCTCGGTCAGCCACAGACCCGCCACACGGTGCATGACCCGAGCATCGCTCAGCAGCCCGGCCAAGGTCCGCGAACCGGCGGCCAGCAACGTCCGGTCGTCCCTGCGAATCCACGCGGCCGTCAAAAGACCACGCACGGCGTTTGCCCTGATCCGATGATTCGGATCGATCGCCTTATCGAGCAGCACCTCGATGATCCGATCCTGCTGAGCCGGTTCTTCGAGCCCCCGGACAACACGCACAAGACCATCGATCGCGTTCGCACGCACACGCGCATCGGGCAGTTCGAGGCAGCGTGCGAGCACTTCGCCGCGGGCGGGATCATCCAGCCGCGCGATCGCCGCAACCGCGCTCGCCGCCGTTCGTGGCGATTGCGCCGGGTTCTGGCGGATGCGGCTCGCGACCGCTTCGAGTTCGTCGAGCGAGCTTGCTCTCGCCCGCCGAGATCCGTGAAGCGATCGCCGAGGTAACGACCCTGGCGCAACGCGAGGCCGGTATCGCCAGATTGGTCGGCTCAGCCAGGGGTCTCGCCCATGACGGGGACCGTGTCGTGGACTGGACCGGGAATGCCGACCTTTACGAACTCGACCCACCCCTGAACGGACATGCCCTCGCCGTCGCTTCCACGGTCGATCACGTTCCGGCGGTCAAAACGCGCGGAACAGTGTGGGGTGTCGAGACGTATCTGTTCGGCGTGACTGGGACCGACCTCCAGGTCGATTGGGAAGAACTCCCGGGAAGCGCCTGGGGGGCAACAGCCGAGGAAGCCCTCGCCGGTGCGGGCGGAGAGCGGAATTACCGGCAAGCCCGGGCGCACTGCCTGGATGTTGGTCCGGGCGGTCTCGAGGTCGAACTCGCAGGCCGCCGCGAGGTCCATCTTGGTGACGATGGCGGCGTCGGCCGAGTTGAAGATGTTGGGGTACTTGAGCGGCTTGTCCTCGCCCTCGGTCACCGACAGCAACACCAGGCGCAGCTCCTCGCCGAGGTCGTAGCTCGCCGGGCACACCAGGTTGCCCACGTTCTCGATGAACAGCATTTCGAGCCCTTCGAGATCGAAGCCCTCGAGGTGGGCGCCGATCATCTCGGCTTCGAGGTGGCAGCGGCCGTGGGTGTTGATCTGGCGCACCGGCGCGCCGCTCGCGGCCAGGCGGCGGGCGTCGTTGTCGGTCTCGAGGTCGCCCACCAGCGCGGCCACCGGGCGCCCCCGTCGCACCAGTTCGGCCAGGGTGCGCTCGAGCATCGCCGTCTTGCCGGTGCCCGGGCTGGAGACCAGGTTCGCCACGAAGACGCCGGCCCGCTGGAATCGGGTGCGCAGCTCGCGGGCGAGCTGGTCGTTCTTGTTGAGGACGTTCTGGCGCAGCTCCAGGATGCGAGTGCTCATGGCAGGAACCTCAGCGTTCGAGGATACACGCAACGGGGCTCATGGGGCGGACTCGTCCGGCGTTTCGATCTCGAGCGAGGCGAGCTCGAGCTCCTTGCCCTGGCGCAGCTCGCCGGTGAGCCGCCCGCACACCGGGCAGCGGAAGCTCTGCACCCCCGGCAGCTGACGCTCGGCCTGACAGTCCGGGCAGAAGACCACCACCGGGAGCTCGTCGATGTCGAGCCTCGAGCCCTCGAGCAAGGTGCCGGCGGTGGCGAGCTCGTAGCTGAAGCGCAGGGCGTCCGCCGCCACGCCGGAGAGCAGGCCGATCCGCACCCGCACCGCCAGCACGCGGCGCGCGCCGGCCTTCGCCGCGGCCTCTCCCGCCACCTCGGCGAGCGACAGGGCGATCGACAGCTCGTGCATGCCGGGGCGGCCAGGCTCAGGCCTTGACCTGGCTGTAGCGGCGGGCCACCTCGATGATCCAGTGCAGGATGGGCTGCACCTCCGGGTCCTTGATCAAGCGCAGCAGGCCGAAGAGCCCGATCGGCGGCCGGGGCGAGCGGACCACCTCGCGGTGCGCCTCGGCCAGGCTCTGGCCCAGCTGGGCGAGCAGCGAAACCGTCTTCGGCTCGAACATCCCGGCCTCGGCCAGCAGCTTGCCGGCTTCCACCAGCGAGGGCAGGGTGTCCACCACCTTGCGCAGCTCGCCAAGGTCGAGGTCCTGGGTGACCTCCGAGAGGTCGCGGGCCCCGGCCGCCAGGGAATCCACCAGCTGGTCCCCGCGCTGGAGGAAGCCATCGGCGGCGTCGAGGCCGAACTGCACCAGCTCGAGCTTGCCGGTCAGCGCCTTGAGCGCCTCGAGGGTGCGCGGCTCGGCGAGCGTCTCGAGCAGGCCGGAGGAGAGCAGCCGCTCCACCTCCGGCCGCTCCATCAGCTCGGCCAGGCGGCCCGCGGCGCTCAGCATGCGGGGTAGGCGGGTGAGCATCTCGCTGCCGCCGGTCTCGTCGCCGGCCAGGCGGCGCAGGTCCGCCAGGCCCTGGGCCACCGAGTCGGCCACCACCTCGGCCCGGCGCAGGAAGCCCTCGAGCGCCTCGGCCGTGAAGGCGATCACGTCCAGGCGATCCAGCAGCCGGTTCAGGGCCTCGAGGGTCTGGGGTTCGGAAAGACGCTCCTGGAGCCGCTCCTGCGGCGTGAGGGCGGCCAGGTTCGGGGCGGTGCTCGCCATCTAGATCCCCCGCGGATGGGTCAAGCTTCTGAGCTTCCTGGCGAGTATAGCGGCGCCGTTCGTCGCCGAGCCATGGCATGAACTTGCTATTTGGCCGCCTTGGCGATAACCCTAGAGTGGAACCTCGTTGCGGGTTCCCAGACACTTGTGATGGCGATTTCCAGGCAGCCGCCCCCGCGCGCCGCGCGCCGGCGGATCTTCGTGCGCGGCATCGTGCAGGGTGTGGGCTTCCGGCCCTTCGTCTACCGGCTGGCCCGCTCCCTCGAGCTCGCCGGCGTGGTGCGCAACGAGCCGGGGGGCGTGGCGATCGAGGTCGCCGGGGCCGAGGCCGAGCTCGAGGCCTTCCTCGCCCGCCTGGCCGCCGAGGCCCCGCCCCTCGCCCGCATCGAAGCCCTGGAGAGCGAGGAGCTCGCCGCCGCCACCGAGCTGCTGCAGGAGTTCACCATCGAGGCCAGCACGCCCGGCGCCGAGCACACCACCGCCGTGCCGCCGGACATCGGCGTCTGCGCCGCTTGCCTGGCCGAGATGGCGAACCCCGCGGATCGGCGTTACCGCTATCCCTTCATCAACTGCACGGATTGCGGGCCCCGCTTCACCGTGATCACCGGCCTGCCCTACGACCGCGCCGCCACCACGCTCCGGGGTTTCGCCCTCTGCGCCGACTGCGACGCCGAATACCGGGACCCGGCCACCCGCCGCTTCCACGCCGAGCCGATCGCCTGCCCCCGCTGCGGCCCGCGGCTCTCCTTCCGCCTCGGCGCGGGCTGCAACACCCATCTCTCGGGCGAAGAAGCCCTGGCCGCGGGGCTCGCCGTGCTCGAGGCCGGGGGCATCCTGGCGGTCAAGGGTGTGGGCGGCTTCCACCTCGCCTGCCTCGCCGGCTCCGAGGAGGCCGTAGCCCGCCTGCGCGAGCGCAAGGGCCGCAAGGCGAAGCCCTTCGCGGTGATGATGGCGAGCCTCGAGGTGGTGCGGCGCTACGCCCGCGTCTCCGGGGATGCCGGAGCTCCCGCTGTCACCGCCGGTGGTGGAGCCGCCGTCCGCGCTCTATGCCGCTCTTGTCTTGAAAGATTCGGAGGCGGCTCCTGCCCTTTCTTTGCCGCTCTACGCCCAATCGCCGTTACCGTGGCGCATCGATTACCGCAACCTCAAGAGCGACTTCCGCCAGGGTCTTGTTCGCCGGCAAGCAACTTTCGTGTGGGGTCTGACCCGCTCTTTGGCCGAAATCGGCGACGCCAACGTGCCGTCCCCGGGTCCACACGAGTCGCAGCCTCCAGTGCCTCAGCCGCCGCAACCGCCGTCGATCCGCGCTCACATCGTCAAGATGGATCGTAACGGACAGACCTATCTGCCCGAGCAGATCGACGACTTCTTGGTTCCCCAGCGAATGCTCATTTCGAGGCTGTT
>CALMKX010000269.1 GCA_937867335.1 uncultured Acidobacteriota bacterium | reverse complement strand
GCTGGTGCATCGCCGCGCGCATCGCGCCGGCGTGGCCAGCCGGTTGCTGGCGGCGGCGGAAGCCCAGGCTGCGCTCGCCGGCAAGACCTTGCTGGTGCTGGATACGGTGACCGGCACCGATGCCGACCGCCTGTACAGCGCCAGTGGCTGGCAGCGCGTGGGAAAGATTCCCGATTACGCCCTATGGCCGGATGGACGGCCCTGTCCCACCACGGTGTTCTGCAAGAAGCTGCGCCACTTGCGTCCCTATACGGCCGCGGATCGTGCGGCGTGCCTGGCGTTGTTCGATGCCAATGTGCCCGAATTCTTCGCGCCGAATGAGCGCGACGACTACGCCACCTTCCTCGAGGCCGTGCCGGGCGAGGCCGGCAGCAAGGCCCGGCCCGGGCGGCGGCTCTCCCAGCCAGATCACCTGGCCTCTTTCCCGTTCGGCTGCCTCCCTCGGCTCCGGCATGCCTCGGACCCTCCCAGAGAGGACTGTCCAATCCGCCGGCCAGATCCGTCACGAAAACAGAGGGCAGGAGTTGAGCGTTCGCCAAGAGGATCGCTGCAGAAGAGCTCAGATCGCTTTAAAGTGATGTTCTGTCGCCGAGGTCTGATTCCGCATGCCCTTCGAGAGCCCCGACCCGCTTGCCGCCGCCCTTCCGGTGCTGGCTCCCGAGCGGGTGACCGGCTGGCTGCAGCGCTGGGCCCAGGGCGATCCGAGCGCGCTCGAACCGGCTCTCGAGGCGCTGTACCAGGAGCTCCGGAGGATCGCTCGGCGGTTCCTGAAGCGGGAGCGCGGCACCACTCTCGAGCCCACCGCTCTGGTCCACGAGGTCTATCTGCGGCTGCGCGAGCTCTCCGGCGTGGAGTGGGAGAGCCGAGAGCATTTCCTGGCCTTCTCCGCTTGCCTGATGCGTCGCTTCCTGATCCGCCAGGCTCGAGATCGTCGCGCGGCCAAACGGGGTGGCCAGGCGCAGAGGATCACCCTCTCCGGCCTGGCCGAGCTGGGCTTCGACAAGCCCGCAGACTTGCTGGCCCTCGACGACGCCCTGCGCGAGCTCGGCCGGCTGGATGCGCGCAAGGCGGCAGTGGTGGAGCTGCGCTTTTTCGGCGGCATGACGGCCACCGAGATCGCCGAGGTGCTCGAGATCTCGGAAGAGACGATCGGACGCGAGTGGCGCCGGGCTCGAGCCTGGCTGCTCGCCTTCCTGGACCACTCGGGAGGCGTCGATGAATCCTGAGCTCTACGCCCAGGCCGACGCCCTCTTCGCCCACCTGCTCGAGCTCGCGGACGAGGAGCGCAGGCCCGCCTTCGAGGCCGCCTGCGGCGACAACGACGCCCTGCGCGAGGCCGTCGCCCAGCTGCTCCGAGCCGACGCGCGGAGCGCCTGCTTTCTCGATGTGCCGGCAGCTCCTCGCCTGGCGGCGCTCGAGGACGGCACCGGCGGCCTCTTCGGCCCCTATCGGCCGATCGAGCTCCTGGGCGAGGGCGGCATGGGCCGCGTCTACCTGGCCCGCCGAGACGACGACCTCTATCAGCGCAAAGTGGCGATCAAGGTGCTCTCCGGCCCCTGGCAGAGCCCGGCCGCTCTCGAGCGGTTCCGGGCCGAGCGGCGGATTCTCGCTCGCCTGGAACACCCGGCGATCGCCCGCCTCTACGACGCCGGAGAAACCGCGGAAGGTGTGCCCTATCTGGTGCTCGAGCATGTGGACGGCCTGCCCATCCACCGGCACTGCGAGCGCTACCGGCTGGGGGTGCGGGCGCGGCTGAAGCTATTCCTGCGGCTGCTCGAGGCGGTCGCTCACGCCCACGGCAACCTGCTGGTGCACCGCGACCTGAAGCCGGAGAACGTGCTAGTCACCGGCGAGGGAGAGCTCAAGCTGATCGATTTCGGCATCGCCAAGGATCTGGGAGAGGAAGGAGCCGCCGCCACCCGCACCGGCCTGCGGCCCTTGACGCTCTGCTACGCCAGCCCCGAGCAATTGGCCGGCCGTCCCACCAGCACGGGGAGCGACGTCTACTCGCTCGGCGTGGTGCTCTACGAGCTGCTGCGCGGCTTGAGCCCTTACGCCCTGCACCTGGAGGCCCCCGACCGGCTGCTGCTCGCGGTGCTGAGCGGCGAGGTGGCCGCGCCGAGCCAGCTGCGGGCCCCGGGAGGCGCCGAGCCGGAGCTGCCCTACCGCCCGGCCCGGGAGCTCGCCGGCGACCTCGACGCCATCGTGCTCAAGGCCCTGGCGCTCAAGCCGGAGAGGCGCTACGGCTCGGTGTCCGAGCTGGCCCAGGACCTGCGCGGCTACCTTCAGGGCCTGCCGGTCGGTGCCCGGCCGGTCCGCCTCGGCTATCGCCTGGGCAAGTGGCTACAGCGCCATCGCAAGGGAGCGGTGGCCGCAGCTGCCGCCGCGGCGATGCTGGTGGCCCTGGGGATCAACCTGGTGCTGGAACGCCGCCATGCCCTGACCGAAGAGGAGAACGCCCGCCAGACGCTCAGCTTCTTTCTCGAGACCTTCCGCGGGGCCGACCCCCGACAGGCCGGCCAGGAGCTCACCGTGCGCCAGTTGCTCGAGGCGCGGCGAGACAGCCTGCGCCGCAACCCACCCGCGGATCCTCGCCTGCGAGCCTCGCTGTTCGATGCCCTGGGCGAAGCGGCGGTGGGCCTCGGCGAGCTCGAACTCGCGGCCCCCTGGCTGGAGGAGGCCCACGCGCTGCGCCAGGCGGATCCCACCGCCACCCTGGAAGAACGCGCCACCAGCCTGATGCACGTGGGTTGGCTGTACTTTCTGCGCTCCGACCTGCCGGCCGCAGGCCGCCTCCTGGAGCAAGCCGTGGCGCTCTGGCGACGAGCCTCCCCGGAGCGGCCGGTGCAACTGGCCGCGGCTCTGAACCTGCTGGGCCTCGCCCGCTCCGAAGGGCTGAAGCTGGCCAAAGCAGGCGAAACCGCCGAGATCGAACGCCTCCACGAGGAAGCCCTCCTGCTTGCCGAGCGAGCCGGCGGGCCGCTGGCCGAGGAGGCCATCCGCGCCACCACCTACCTCGCGCGGGCCCACGAGATCCGCGGCGACACGGCAGTGGCCGAGGAGCTCTACCGCACGGCTCTGGCGCGCTACCGCGCACGCGAAGGCGACGACAACTCCCATGCCGCCGTGACCCGGCTGAGCCTGGGAACCCTGCTGCTCAACCGCGGCGACCTCGACCGCGCCGAAGCGGAGCTACGGGCCGCTCTCGCCGTGCTCGAAAGGGTTCTGCCTCCCGGCCACCATGAGCTCGCTGCGGCACGCCACGAGCTGGGCCGCGTTCTCGCCCGCCGCGGCCTCGATGCCGAAGCGGAGCCGCTGTTGCGCCAGGCCCTGGCCGCTGACCTCAAGGCCTTCGGCGTGCGCAACCTCGACACCGCGGCCGCGATGACCAACCTGGGGGTCACTCTCGAGCACCTGGGCAAGCTCGACGAGGCCGAAGACCTCCAGCGCCAGGCCCTCGAATCCCGGCTGGCGCTGCTCGGGCCGGGCCATCCGCTGGTCGGCTTCTGCTACGGACGCCTCGCTTTGCTGGCTTCCGGCCGCGGCAGGCACTCGGAAGCTGTCGGTCTGGCCGAAGAAGCCCTGGCGGTGACCCGCCGGGCTCTGGGAGCGGAGAGCACCGAGGCAGCCTACGCTTTGCGCAGCCTGGGAAAGGTCCTGCTCGCAGCCGGCATGCCCGAGCGAGCCGAGCTGGAGCTCCGCGCGAGCCTGGCCCTGCAGGCGAAGACCGGCTCTCGCGAGGACGTCTACCAGGCCCGCACCGAGAGCGACCTGGGCGCCGCGCTGAACGCCCAGGGTCGTTTCGAGGAAGCAGCCGTGGAGCTCGGCCGGGCGCTCGAGGTGCTTTCTCGCCTGCCCGCCGGCAATCCGCAGCGGGCCGAAGCCGAGGCGGAGCTGGCTCGCG
>CALMKX010000268.1 GCA_937867335.1 uncultured Acidobacteriota bacterium | reverse complement strand
TCGGTGGAGAGCCTGCGCGGGCCGGACGTCTACGCCCAGGTCCTGCGCCAGACCGCCCAGCCGCGCACGGTCGAAGTGCGCACCAACCGCGGCAGCCTGCGGGTGCGCCTGGACTGCCCGGCGGCGCCGCTCACCTGCCTCTCGTTCCTCCAGCTCGCCGGCGGCGGCTTCTACGACGGACTGCTCTTCCACCGGGTGATTCCGGACTTCGTGGTGCAGGGCGGCGACCCGCGGGGCGACGGCACCGGCGGCCCGGGCTACACGCTGCGCAACGAGATCAACCCGCTGCCCTTCCGCCGCGGGGTGATCGGCATGGCCCACGCCGGGCCGGATACCGCCGGCAGCCAGTTCTTCTTCACCCTGAGCCCCCAGCCCCACCTGAACGGCGGCTACACCAGCTTCGGCGAGGTGGTCTCCGGACTCGAAGTGCTGGACGCCATCGTCCAGGGGGACCGGATCGAGACCATCCGCGAGGTGCCCTGAGGCCCCGAGCCATGAGCAGAGGCGAGAAGGTTCTGATCGTCAACGCCGACGACCTCGGCCGCACCGCGGGCCTCAACGCCGGCGTCTTCGAAGCCCACGAGCGCGGCCTGGTTTCGAGTGCCAGCCTCATGGTGGGCTTCCCGGCCGCGGCCGAGGCGGCCCGGGAGCTTCCCCGCCACCCGCGGCTGGGCGTGGGCCTGCACGTGACCCTGACCGGCGCGCGGCCCTTGCTCCCCCCGGAGCGTGTGCCCAGCCTGGTGGATGCGCAAGGGCGCTTTCCCGCCAAGCCCGAGGGCCACCGCGGGCCCCGCCTCGAGGAGGTCCTGGCCGAGGTGCGAGCCCAGCTCGAGCGCTTCCGCGAGCTCACCGGCCGCCTGCCCACCCACCTCGACAGCCACCACCACAGCCACCGGCTGCCGGGGGTCTGCGAGGCGGTGGTAACCATCGCGTTCGAGCACCGCCTGCCGGTGCGCCGCGCTTCCCCGGCGGTGGCCGAGCGGCTCGCGCAGGCCGGCATTCCCACCACCGACGCCTTCCTCGAGCGCTTCTTCGGCAGCGAGGCCACTCTCGAGGTGTTGCTCGAGCTCCTCGCCACGCTACCGCCGGGCACCAGCGAGCTGATGTGCCACCCCGGCCACCCGGACGCCGAACTCGCCCGCGAGAGCGGCTACGTTGCCGAGCGGGAACGGGAGCTCGCCGTCCTCACCGATCCGCGAGCTCGGGCTGCGCTCGAGCGGCACGGGATCCGCCTCGCCCACTTCGGCGAGCTCGGCTGAGCGAGCGGCTCAGGGCCGAGCGAGGTCGAGCGAGAACAGCAGGGCATCGCAGCCGTCGCTGTAGTAGCGGCTGCGCCGGCCGGCCAGGCCGAAGCCGAAGCGCTGGTAGAGGGCGATCGCCGGCTGGTTGGTGGCGCGCACCTCGAGGTGGCAGTTCTCGGCGCCCAGGCCCCGCAGCCAGCCGAGACCGGCTCCGAGCAGCCGCGAGGCCACCCCCTGGCGGCGCAACGCCGGCGGCACGGCGATGCGCAGCAGGTGGCCGTCGAAGCCGTCCCAGCGGAACGCCGCGTAGCCGGCGAGCCGCCCGTCGGCCCCTTCCTCCAGCCACAGCTGGGCGCCCGGGAAAGCCAGCTCCGAAGCCAGGGTGATGGGAGTCCAGGGCTCCTCGAAGGAGCTCTGCTCTACTTCCACCAGGGCCGGCAGATCCGCCGGGCGAGCCGGGCGGAGGCGCCGCTCCCCTTCGGCCGAGGAGGTCTCGCCGGAGCTCAAGCCGCCGGCTCCGCGATCTTCCGGCTGGGCAGCGTGGCCTGGGCCTCGCTCAGGTAGAGAGGCTCGCTCAGGCGGGAGAGGTCCCAACTCCAGCTCGGCAGTCGCGCGAGCTCCAGGGCCACTGGTGCGAGCGGCGGCGGCGCGCAGAGCCCTTCGAGGCCGGCGAGAGCCTCGAGCCCGAAGCCGGCGACCCGCCCTCCCGCCGGAGCCGCCAGCTCGGCACCGGCCAGGCGATAGGGTTCGGAGAGGGCACCAGGGGCAGCCCCCGGCTCGGTGGTGAAATCCTGCACGAACCAGCTGCCGCGGATGCCCGCCACCGCGGCCCGCACCGGCCCCGGCGCCGCTGCCTGGGCGAGCACCGCCAGGCTCGGCAGGGCCAGCGCCGGCAGGTCGAGCGCTTGAGCGAGCCCCATGGCCGTGGCCAGGCCCACGCGCAGGCCGGTGAAGCTCCCCGGCCCGGAAAGTGCCACCACCCCGCCCAGCTGCCGCACCTCGGAGCCGACCTCGGCCAGCACCTCCTCGATCAAGCCGATCAGCCGCCGCGAGGAGCTCGCCTGCTCCACCACCCGGCAAGCCACCACCGCCCCGCCCCACCCGGCCGCCACCGAAACCCGGGGCGAACCGCTATCGAGGGCCAGAAGCAGTGCCGCAGAATCCGGAGCCATGACCCTCCGGAGTCTACCAGCCGGCCCGGAGAGCCAGCAGGGGCCGGGGACCCAGCTACGAGGAGCGGAGCCACCCCGAAGGGGTCGAGGGCGGCGACCGCGGAGACGACATCTACCGGGCCATCCTCTAGTAGACCCTCTGCGAAGAAGTTCCGGCGCCGACTCGAAGGCTGCCCGGCCACAGGCGCGATTTTGCAAACCCTGGGGACGAGGCTCTGCCCCTCCCCAGGGTTGCCCTGAAGTGCCTCCCGGCCTACTTTCGCGCCAGGCTAGCTAGCTTGGCTGGCTAGAAGTTGCAGAACTGGCCGTACCGCTGGTCCGACCACTGGTGAGCTGAAGTGCGGTTGTCCATGAACGAGAGCGAAGTGGCCAGGCAGCCGGTCACCATGCTCAGACCGCTCGGTCCAGGCAGGTCGTAATAGAGAATGGCGCGACAACCGGAAAACGACTGCGCAGAAGAGATGACATTGTCCCAGCCGAAAGGCATCGAGGCCGCGTTGTAGCTGGGGCTCCCCCCGTTGTAGAAGCACCCGCTGGGAGCTGTCCACTGAAGGGAGCTACCCGTGTAGTTCGTTCCCATGTAGTCAATGCCAATCAGAATGGCCTGAGGGCTGTTGACCATCTGCGGCGTAATCTGGCTGGCTTGCGTGCTCGCCGGCAGCTGGGTCCGGCCTCCGGAAGAGTAGTAGACGGCCTCGGCAACGGTGTCGAAGCAGGCCATTTCGCCCATCTTGGATGCCTGGCCAAACTTCTCCACGGGCTCGATGCGCACCACGCAGTGACGCTCCTTCGCACCGCTGGGCTCTTGCCCCAGAGCAGTCTGTGCCGTTGTGAGGAAAGAAGCGAACGCCCAACCCAGAACCACGGCGAATCCAATTCCAAGCTTTCTCATGGTGCTCCTCTCTGGCAACGAAGACAGTGAAATTTCTGCCTTCGTGATTATAAAGTACTTCATTAGTGACAATTACCGGTCTCAAAACTGGACGTGTTATATCACGCATTTTTTTGTTGTCAAGAGCGAGCACTGAGGAGATTCGCCTCGGCCCAGAGGCGAGACCGCACCGCGGAATTCGCCCTCCCGCTGCTACACTCCGGAAGCCTTGGCGAGGAGATCGATGCCGCTGCCGAATCGTGCCAACCTGATCCGCCACCAGCTGGGCAACGGCCTCAAGGTCGTGGTCGAGCCGGACCCGAGCTTGCCGCTGGTGGCGCTCAACATCCAGTACCACGTGGGCTCCAAGAACGAGCGGCCGGGCCGCACCGGCCTGGCCCATCTCTTCGAGCACATGCTCTTCCAGGGCAGCCAGCACGTGGACACCAACGGCCACTTCGCCCACATCCAGGCCGCCGGTGGCGTGGCCAACGGCAACACCACCCGCGACCTCACCACCTACTACGAAACCCTGCCCAGCCAGCACTTCGAGCTCGGCCTCTGGCTCGAGTCCGACCGCATGGGCTTCCTGCTCCCGGCCTTGACCGCCGAGAAGCTCGAGACCCAGCGCCAGGTGGTGATGAACGAGCGCCGACTGCGGGTGGACAACCAGCCCTACGGTGTGGCCACCGAGCGCATCTTCGAGCTGCTCTACCCCCTGCCCCACCCGTACCACTGGCCGATAATCGGCACCTTGGAAGACATCGCCGGGGCCACCCTCGACGAGGTACGAGGCTTCTTCTCCACCTACTATCGGCCGGCCAACGCCGTGCTCAGCCTGGTGGGAGACCTCGAACCCGAGGCCGCCCTCGCCGCGGTCGAGCGCTACTTCGGCGAGCTCGACGGTGAGGGCAGGAGCGTTCCTGCGGTCGCTCGGGAGCTCCCTCCCCTGCCCGAAGAGCGTCGCCAGGTGCTCGAGGACGAAGTGGCCCTGAGCCGCGTCTACCAGGCCTATCGAATCCCGTCCTGCACCAGCCCCGGCTGGCATGCCTACGACCTGCTCGCCTACGCGCTCGGCATCGGCAAATCCTCTCCGCTCTACCGCGAGCTCGTCCAGGAGAGTCAGCTCCTCCAGCAAGTGGCCGTGTACGCCTACTCGAGCGAGCTCCAGGGCGTCTTGATGCTCTCCGCCAACTTGCACCAGGGCGTGGAGCTGGCCGCCGCCGAAGCGGCCCTCGTCGAACAGCTCGAGCGGGTGGCCCAGGACGGCCCGGCCCCGGCCGACTTCGAGCGGGCCCGCAACCGCGTGGCCACCGAGCTCTACCTCGACCTCGAGCGCCAGGACAGTCGCGCCAACTACTACTCGACCTTGACCAGCCTCTTCGACGACCCGGGCCGCCTCACCACCGAGGTGGATCGCTACCTCGAGGTGAGCCTCGCCGAGGTGCGACAGGCCGCGGCCGATGTGCTTTCCCAGGGCTGCATCACGGTGGGAGTGGTGCCGCGAGGGGAGGCCGAATGAGCTCGCCGCTCGATCGCTCCCGGCCGCCGGCCCCCGGGGCCGCCCGACCGGCCCGCTTCCCCCACTTCCACCGCCACCGTCTGGACAGTGGTCTCGAGGTCTACCTGCTGCCGATCCGGCGAACTCCGCTGGTGCTCCTGGAGCGCATCAGCCCGGCCGGCTGCCAGGAAGAGCCGGCCGATCTCGGCGGCCTCGCCACCTTCACGGCCGACTTGCTCGAAGAAGGCACCGCCCGGCGCAGCAGCCGGGAGATCGCCGCCCAGGTAGAACAGCTGGGCGGCGCTTTGGGCAGTCAAGCGGTGTGGGACAACGCCGTGGCCTGGATCGAAGGCACTCGCGACCAGCTGCCCACAGCCCTCGCCTTGCTGGCCGAGATCACCGCTTCCCCGAGCTTCCCGCCCGAGGAGATCGAGCGGGCCCGCCGCGAGCGGCTCGCCGAACTCGCCCGCCGGCGCAAGGTGCCCGGCACCCTGGCCGACCTGCAGCTCCTGGCCACTCTTTACGGCGAACGCGGCGCCTACGGCCGCTCGATCTACGGCGACGAGCGCTCGGTCTCGGCGATCGAACGCCATCACCTCGAGGAATTCTTCGCCGGGCGCTACGTGGCGGCCGGCTCGGCCCTCCTGGCCGTGGGGGATTTCGAGCCCGAGAGGCTGCTCCGCCTGCTCGAGGAAGGGCTGGGTGGCGAGCCATCGCCACCGGCGCCGCCCCGCCACGATTTCGGGCCGCCGCCCCAGCAGCGGCGGCGGGTTCTGGTGGTGGACCGTCCCCACGCCGCCCAGACCGAGCTGCGCCTCGGCCGCGCCGGGCTCTGCCGCTTCGACCCGGACTACCTGCCCCTGCGTGTGGCCACCTCGCTCCTCGGCGGTCGCTTCACCAGCCGCCTCAATCTGCGGCTGCGCGAAGAGCTCGGCCTCACGTATTCGATCTCCGCCAGCCAGGCCGCCCGGCGTGGGCCGGCGCCCTTCCAGATCCAGAGCGCGGTGGCGAGCGAGAGCGTGGGGCTCGCCACCCGCGAGACCTTGGCCGCCCTCGAGAGACTGGCGGCCGAGCCTGCCGGTGAGCGCGAGCTGGCCGAGACCGTGGACTACCTGGTGGGCACCTTCGCCTTCACCCTCCAGGGCCTGCGCGACCTCGCCCAGCACCTCGAGAACCTGATCACCTTCGATCTGCCGGATACCTACTTCGACCAGCTCCACCTCGAGCTCCGGGCGATCACGCCGGAGCAGACTCGCCAGGTGGCCGAGCGCTGGCTCCAACCGAGCAGCATGACGGTGGTGGCCGTGGGCCCGGCCGAAAGCCTGGCCCCTCAGCTGGAGGACTTGGGAGAGGTGGAGGTCGTCAGCGGAGGCTGACCTTGACGATCCCGTCGGCGTCGACGTTGATCGTCAGCTCACGGGTGGAGCCCGGCGGGAAATTGCCCTGCAGGGTCTGAACTTCGGTCTTCTCGAGCAACACCAGGACCCGCAGCGTCACCGGCCCGACCGGCACCGTCGCCACCCGGTCGAAGCTCCCCGGAATCGCCTTCGAGCGCAGGAAGCCGGTCTTCTCCGCGAACTTGAAAGACTCGCGGAGCAGCTGGTGCTTGTCCGCGTAGAGCGTCAGCACTCCCGACGGCTTCTCGCTGTAGAAGTGGATCTTGAGCGTGGCATCGCCCACCGGGGCGGGAGCCGGCGTCGAGGGAGCCGAGGGCGTCGCCGTGGGCCCGGTTCTCGGCGCAGACGGCGAAGCCGGCACGGGGCTCGTGCCCGGAGGGCTCCCCGGCGTCGCATTCGGCGTTCGGCCCGCCACCTTGCCTGGGGGTTCGGCCCGGCGCAGGAGATCGCTCGCGGCGACATCTCCGGGCACCAGAGCGAGCGCCTGGCGGGCGCTCTCGGCGGCGTCGGCCGAGCGGCCG
>CALMKX010000267.1 GCA_937867335.1 uncultured Acidobacteriota bacterium | reverse complement strand
TGTCCGAATCCTCTCTCGTCCAGAACGTCACCAACATCGAAGCCGGCGACACCGTCGTCGCTTGCGCCTTTCTCGGCCGCACGCCCGCCTATGCGCTGGCCGACGGGACGCTCCTGCTTGCCGGCGTCGGCGAAGAGAAGCGCGTCAAGGCGCATGCCGATGGCGCGATCCTTGTCGCGCTGTCGGACGGCAAACGTTTCTTCACCGCCGGCGACGACGGGCTTCTCATCGCCGCCGACGCCGAAGGCCGCTGCGAAACCATCGCCGACGAGAAGGGCAGGTGGATCGACGCGCTGACGCTGCGCGAGGACGGCGCGATGGCGTGGTCGGCCGGCAAATCGGTGCGCGCGCGCGACGCCAAGGGAGACGTGAAGACTTTCGACGCGCCCTCTGCGGTGCGCGGCCTTGCCTTTCTTCCCAAGGGCTATCGGCTGGCGATCGCGCATTACAACGGCGCCTCGTTGTGGTTTCCCAACGCCGGCAAGCCGGAATTCCTGGAATGGAAGGGCTCGCATCTCGACGCGACCGTTTCGCCGGACGGCCGCTTCCTCGTGACGTCGATGCAGGAGAACATGCTGCACGGCTGGCGGCTCGCCGACGGCAAGCACATGCGCATGTCCGGCTATCCCGCCAAGACGCGCTCATTCTCATGGTCGCCGGACGGCAAGTGGCTCGCGACTTCGGGCGCCGACGCTTGCGTCGTCTGGCCCTTCGAGACCAAGGACGGGCCGATGGGCCGCGGCCCCCGCGAATGCGGCGTGCGTCCGCGCCGCGTCTCGCGCGTCGCCTTCCATCCGACCAACATGGTGCTCGCGATCGGCTACGAGGACGGCTGGGTGCTGCTCGTGCGGCTCAACGACGGCGCCGAGATTTTCGTGCGCGGCGAACGCGATTCCAACGACGCCGTGACGGCGCTCGCGTGGGACGCGGCGGACAACACGTTCTTCCGGCCGCTCGCGAAGATCCCGAGAACACGACCGCACTTCTCGTCGAAGCCAATCGGTACTCCAAAGCACCCATCCAGGAGCATCCAAGCCAGGTCCATGTTGTACTTGCTCTCTACCTCCAAGATCAGAACACCTCCAGGGCGAAGGACTCTAACTAATTCCTGCATCGCGCGGCCGTAGTCGTCCACGAAGCTAAGGGTACTTCCGCAACAATTGACTAGGTCGAAGTGCCCGTCTGCAAAAGGAAGGCGGGTTGCCGAACCAACCTTGTAGGAAACCCGTCCCACACCCGCAGGGCCTCTCTTCTTGGCCGCTAGAGCAAGCGTCTGCCGCCAGTACTCGTACGTAAACCTGTATGGGCTCTTAAAGAGATTCTGTGTCAAGTATGTCGATGGCGACTTTGAGGCGGCCACCTGCACTAGACCAGGAGAAATATCGAGCCCATTGACATCGAACCCGAATAGGCTCAGAAGAATGCTCTGAAATCCCGTCCCACAGCCAACATCGAGAGCCTTGCAGCCCGGGTGAAGATCACCGTCTCTGCACACCGCCCCGCCAATCAGGTAGTGAAGACGCGAGAATAGCCAGGAGTACCAAAGATCTGCTAGATCGTCGTACTCGGACGCCATCTGGTCAAATAGCCCAGCGATGTGTTTTGCCTCTGGGATGCTGCTGCCATGAGATCGCATGTTCTCTTGACAACCGCCGTCAGCCGGATTGGTCAGCGAAGATACGCCCTAGTTCGCGAAGAGACCTGAGTACGGCGTTGCTCATATCACTTCTGTTTTTAAATTCGACCCGAATGATACCGCCCCAGTCTGATGGAATTTGTGTTCCTTGCTCGACGAGCAACAAGGTCCTTTCCATCCCGAGTCTTGCAGCAAAATAGCCAATCTCAAACACCACGTTGTCGCGGGGAGACTCCACGAGAGCACCATCGGATTGCGTTACTGCATCGTCCTTTGTCACAAGGAAAAGTGCTGCATCACACCCGCGGCTCGCGTTCTCTATCTCTGAGAGCAGGAACCGTCCCGCCCTGAAGTCCCAACGCCAGTCGATAAACTTCAGAGTAGGGAGTACCCCAAGAAGCGAGTCTCTCAGAGAGACATAAGCGCTTTCAGCCGTACTGCTGAACCCGACAAAGCACCGCTGCTGAGAACAAATCCTTGTCGGCCTGGCTGCGGGTGGTAACGTCAACTCGGCGCGATCCATCATCGCCGAAAGAGCTAGGGTTGCCAGCGCCGTGTCCTCGACATCCTCGAACTGTCCTCTTTCTCCTTGGCGCTCGCGGAACCACTCCACTGCTGCCGGTATGTAACTCGAATCGACGGCGGTTGAACGGGACAACGTGGCCAGCCCAAGTGCAATGTAGGAGTTGGAGAAGGTATAAGCGCTCCAGGGCGGTCTGGAACCGGCAGCTATGCGTGAGAGAAGCCAGTTGGCCGAAGCCAGCGCCTTCTGAACAAACTCGCCATAGGTAGTGCTCTTCTCAACCTCCATTTTCATGCGGCTGAGGTTGATCTCACCGAGAAGCCAGACGATCAATCCCGAGTAGTGAGGATTTAGAAACTCTCCAGATGGCTTCGATGGAAGATCACTGAGCCACTCCAGTACCCTGACGAGCCATTTCGCCGGGTCGTAAAGGTGAACAGGCCGTGTGTGTTCGGCTCGAAGGAGTGCGACTGTCGTGTGGGTGGTTTCCCAAACCTCGTCGTACCAAACGCCGGTGACTGGATCGGAGATCTTGCGCAACCAGGCTTCGGCTTGATCAATGCGTTCATGATGAAAATCTGAGTGGCTTAGTGCGATTATCGCTTGGGCGGTGTCCCACGCCTCAGAATCCCAGCTGACTCCACCCTGCTCCCGCTTCGCTTGGCCACTTACCCACTCCAAGGCATCACTCACCGCCGTGTTCAAGTCGCGTAAAGATTCGGCGGGCACATTCTGACCACGGATGACCTCCGCAAGTGCCCAGGCGCCGAGAGATGTCGATCGAACATCTTGCCAATTGCCCTGGAGAAACCTGTCGAGCAGAAACGAAACGGATGCGGCGAGAGTTGCTTTCAGTTCGTGTTGGAGGTCCTTCATGTATGGTGGTCCTTGCTAGGCCGATGCGACGGTGCTCGATACTGCTGTGGCTGGCAGGAAGGAAAAGCTGCCCACCACTCCCGTTCTAGTGAGTGAGGCTTCCGAAGCCGACTTCAGCCAGTCCCCGCCCTCTGTTTCGATTGACACACCGGAACTCTGCACCCAGGTTGTCGCCCTGTCAAATTCATCTATGCGCGCGAGCCTATGGCGTCGCCCGACCCCTCGACTTCACCCGGGTGTTCGTTTCCGGGGGCGGCCAGGTTCGCTGCGCCCATGGGCAGGGCGAGAAGACTGGGATGAGGTGAGAGCGCATGCCACCGGGCCTAGGACACCCGCCAAGCCCCCTGAGCCAGCGCCCGCGAAGGGTGGGGCAGCCGCCCGAGTCGCCGGGGGTCTTGAACTGCGTGTGGGGGCCGGCCTGGAGGCTGGCGCCCCTTACTCGATCACTGAGGCTCCTTGGAGCCGAGTAGGACGGGCGGCCTGCCGGTCGGAGCCGGGCAGAAATCAGACTCCTACTCAGACAGGGCTCGCTCGACTTCCCGTGCGAACCGCCCCAGGATCTCCGCAGTGATGTGGCGCGGGTTGCTCTCGTGGATTGCCTGAGCTACCGCCAGGGCGGACTCCCCTTTCAGCTCCCGAATCCGAATTAGCGCCAACATCAGCTCCAGGCCCCACCAGACAGCGACTTGATACCCGCCGCAGGCCTTGCGAAGGGCTCGGTCGTTGCTGACGCACGTCCAGCCGGCATCGTGGGCCACGATCAGGCTCAGCCGGTCGTTGAAGGACAGCCGGCCGCGGTTCTCTCCTGCCTGGAGGAGCTGGCCGAGAGACGGCTGGACGATCTGAATCCCCAGGAGGTCACAGTCGCTCGGTCGCAGCCGTGGTACCTCGCTCAGCACGGACTCGACGACGTGAACGACACCGACATGCCGGGTCACCAGTCCCAGGATGCCGACCTCCGCAACCGCGTAATCGATGAGGACATCTGCGTCGATGAGAAGCAGCTCCCGGGAGGTCGCCAAGAGCAGCTAACCCACCCACGACGCTGCCAGTTGCCGCATCTCGACCAGCGAGTAACCGAGGATCTCCGCACCCCGAGCAAGCGAGATCTCCGCCGCGTCCACCGCGCTCCTGACCAGCCGGAAGAGTCGGTCCTCGACGAAGTCCAGGGGCGAGAGATCCTCGGGCTCACCGGCGCGGGAGTGCTCCGGAAAGCTGGCGCGGAAGGCATCAGCGGCCATGGCGCCGGGCTCTTCGTCCTTGAGGAGGGTTCGTCCGGTTCGTTGCTTGTAGTCGAGCTGGAAGCGCCTCCAGAGCTCCGGGCCAGGCATCCTCTCCGTCAACCGGTAGAGCACCGTCCGATAGCTGACGCGGAAGATGCGCTTGACCTTGAGCACACGGTCCACGAAAGCCAGCCCCTGAGTCTCGGCCCATTCCTGCTCGAAGACCCCCTGGGGCATGAGGAAGAAGGAGGCGAAGACATTGGCCTCCTTCTCTTGTTCCTTCTCCTCGTCTCGCTGGCCCACGTCGTAGTCCTCGAAGTGGAGCAGCAGATGCCCCAGCTCGTGCGCGGCCGTAAAGATCCAGCGCTCGACCGAGATGCGGTCCCAGGTGTTGACCGCGATCGCCGGGCCACCGTCTTCCTCTCCGACAGAGAGGCCGAAGAAGGCGTCGGAAGCGACTTTCAGCGGCAGCACCTTGATGCCGTTGGCCTCGAGGAGGCCACAGATGTCGCGCACCGGTTCCTTGGCGTTGAGCCCGAGGAGCTTCCGGGCGTGGGCCGCCGCTTCCGGTGGCGCGAGCGAGGTCCAGCGGGGGGCCGCGCTCTTGGCCAGCGTGTAGGGAGCGTGCTCGCCGAGAAGCTGCTCGAGCTCGTTGAAATCCGCGAGCCGGCGGCTGACCGCCTGCAGGATCTGCTCGCGGGTGTTGAGCCGGCGGAAGGAGCGGAAGCGCACCCGGCGAAGCTCCGGCGTCGGGGTGACCAGCTCCTGGATGCCGACCTCCAGGGCTTTGGCGAGCTGGTGGAGGGTGTCCACCCGTGGTAGGGACTTGCCGCCCTCGAGGTTCCGATAGGCCACCTTCGAGATGCCCGCCGAGGTGGCGACCTGGTCCTGCGTCAGCCCCTTGGCGGCCCGTAGACGCCGGAGATTCGTCGCGATTGCCTCGGTTCCCATTCTTGGTTCGACCCCAGCGCCAGAGTGGCACAGCCGTCAGAATCCGTCAACTGAGCAAGTGGACCGAAAAACGGGCCTCGAATGCCATCAACGAATGGGCCCGCGCCATCCGACACCAACAGTTCGCGCACGTCCGGGTGGGCTGCGAGGTAGCGTTGGGTCCCGCCCCCCCGCCCCCACCCACCCCGCTCGCCCCGGCGAGCC
>CALMKX010000266.1 GCA_937867335.1 uncultured Acidobacteriota bacterium | reverse complement strand
CCGATCTCGTCGCCATAGTAGAGCACGGGCGTGCCGGGCAGCGCGAACAGCAGCGCATTGAGCAGCTCGATGCGGCGGCGGTCGTTGTGCAGCAGCGGGGCCAGGCGGCGCGCCAGGATGACGAAATCCTCGGCCGGGTCGGCGCTGTTGACCATCACCGACGTCTCCGAGCTCGGCCTGGCCGCCTCGGAGGCCGGCAATGCCCGCCTGGCCGAGCGCATCTTGCTGCCGGCCCTCAACGTGCGGGGCCTCGAGGCCGGCAGAGTGGGGGCGGCGGCCGCCAACGCCATTCCCACCGTGGCGCGGGCTTCGATCGATTTCCGCCTGGTGCCGGACCAGACGCCCGAGGAAGTTCGGCGCCTGGTGGAGCAGCACTTCGTAGGACTCGGCTGGCACCTGCTCCACGAGGAGCCGGACCTCGCCACCCGCCTCGCCCACCCGAAGCTGCTGCGCCTCGACTGGGAGGGCGGCTACCGAGCCGTGCGCACGCCGCTCGACCTGCCCCTTTCCCGCGCCGTGCTGGCGGTGGCCTCCCACGCGGCCGGCGAGAAGGTGCTGGCAGTACCCATGCTGGGCGGCAGCCTCCCCCTCTACCACTTCGAGGACGTGCTTCACGCACCCCTGGTGATCGTGCCGATCGTCAACCACGACAACAACCAGCACGCCGCCAACGAGAACCTGCGCCTGGCGAATCTCTGGCAGGGAATCGACCTCTTCGCCGCCCTCCTCGCCGAGCTGGGCGGAGCCTGGGAGGGTTCGCCGTAGAGCTCAGCTATCCCCAGGCCAGCTGCCACGCCAGGCGCAGAACCCCGGGTACGGGCAGTTGGGACAGCGGCAGGGCGCGGCTGTGGATGCCCACCAGCCGGTTGAAGAGCTCCGGTTCGGCCGCCAGGGCGGCGATCGCCCGGCGGCGCAGCTTCGGATGCCTCTCGAGGGCCAGCACGAGGCGGGTGATGGCGTTCGGCAGGCGGCCGATCGCGGCGTGTCTCCGGCGGTAGCGGGCGAGATCGCCTTGCCGCAGGCACTCGGCGAGCTCGAGCGCCTGGTGGAAGGCGAGAGAGAGCCCTTCGCCGGTGATGGCGTCGAGGTAGCCAGCGGCGTCCCCAAGGAGGGCGAGGCGGCCGCGAGTCACTTCGCGCACGCGCTGGAGCAAGGGGCCGGCGCCGCGGTCCTTGCTTGCGGCGGGGGCCCCGGCGAGCCGGCGGGCAAGGGCCGGGAAGCGCTCGAGCAGCGAATCGAAGCGCGCCGTACCGCCGCTCCAGAGAATCGCCACCCCCACCTCGTCCGGGCTCACCGGCGTGACGTAGGCCTCGCTCGAGTCGTGCCAGTAGACCTCGACGAAGTCGCTCCAGGGGGCTAGCCGGAAGTGGCGGCGCACGCCGAAGCGGCGCTCGTTCCTGGCAGCCGTGGGCTCGCCCGCGAGCCCGGCGCTCGCGCGCAGGGGCGAGTGCAGGCCGTCTGCGGCCACCACCCAGCGCGCTTCCACCTCTCCCCCTTCGAGCTCGAGCTTCGGCTCGCGGTAGCCCCGCACCTTCACCCCCCAGTGGAGCTCGACGCCGATTTCCTCGGCACGCTCGGCCAGGGCCTGGTGGAGCGCCAGGCGGCGCACGCCGAGGCCGGGCTCGCCCGGAAAGCGGCCCTCGGCGGCCAGCTCGCCGTCGAGGTAACGGATTCCCAGGAAGGGCCGGCCGGCCAGGCTTTCGGGCCTCAGTCCGAGGGCGCGCAGGCAGGCCACGCCGTCCGGCATCAGGCCTTCGCCGCAGGCTTTGTCGATCGGCGGATGGAAGCGCTCGAAGACCGCCACTCGATCGAATCCCGCCTGGCGGGCAGCGATCGCGGCCGCGAGCCCCGCCGGCCCCCCGCCCACCACGGCGACCTCCACCGCCGCCGGCAGCCCTTTCCGGCCGGCGAGCCCGGCTTCAGCCACGGGCGCGCTGCGGCCCGCGGAGCTTGAGCCGCGCGTAGGCGAGCTGGGAGCGGGCGAAGGCACCGGCAAGAGAGAGGGCGGAGACGGACTTGGGCGGTGCCAGCTCGCCGGCCAGGAAGCGGCGCACCGTCTCGCCTCGGCGGAGCTTGCCCGAGGAAGTACGCGGCAGGGTGCCGGGGGCGAGGACCTCCACCAGATCCACCGGCAGGCCGGTGGCCGCAAGCACCGCCTCTCGGGCGGCGGCAGGCAGCGCCTCGATGACGGCCTTGGCGGCTTCGCGCTGGGTCTCCACGAAGAGACCGAGCACCTCGCCCTGGCCGCCTTCCGGCAACCAGGAGGCCGCCACCACGCAGCCGGTACGCACTCCCGCCACTCCGCCCAGGGCGTGCTCCACGGCCTCGGGCCCGAAGTTGCGGCCGTTCAGGATGAGCACGTCCTTGGCCCGGCCGGTGAGGTAGAGCTCGCCCTCGTGGAAGAAGCCGAGGTCACCGGTGTCGAGCCAGCCGTCGACCAGGGCGCGGGAGGTGGCTTCCGGCCGGCCGAGGTAGCCTTCCATCAACGACGGCCCGCTCACCCAGACCTTGCCCACCCAGCCGGCGGACACCGGTGCCCCGTCGTGGTCCCGGATTTCCACGCGGAAGCCGGGAAGGGGCTTGCCCACCGACACCAGCTCTTGCCCGTCGTCGTCCGGCACGGCCTCTCCCTGCTCCACCAGGGGCTCACGGGCGAAGGCCGAAGCCCTCACCGGCCGGTCGAGGGCCGAGAAGGTCACCGCCAGGGCCGCTTCCGAGAGCCCGTAGACCGGGGTCATGGCCTCGGGCCGGAAGCCGTAGGGCTCGAAGCGGTCGAGGAAGGCTCGTACCGTGGCCGGGGCCACGGCCTCGGCGCCGTTCAGCGCTACCTTCCAGCTCGACAGGTCCACGCCCTCGAGCTCTTCGTCGCGGATCTTCGCCACCGAGAGGCCGTAGGCGAAGTTGGGAGCCGGGGAGATGAACGCCCGGTGCCGGGAGATCGCCCGCAGCCAGAGGGCCGGGCGGGCCACGAAGAGCTCCGGGCCGATCAGCGTCTGCACCGAGGGCAGGGCGATCGCCGGCAGCACGCAGCCGATCAAGCCCATGTCGTGGTAGAGCGGCAGCCAGGAAACGCCGGTGGCGAGGAAATCCTGCCGCTCCGGCCAGTAGGAGTTGAGCAGCTGGGTCTGGGCCATCAGGGCGCGGTGGGAGAGGGCCACCGGCTTCGGCTCCACCGTGGTGCCCGAGGAGAACTGCACCAGGCCGAGATCGCTCTCGGAGATCTTCTGGGGCTCGAAGCGGGCGAGTGGGAGCTCCGCCGCGGCGCGACAGCCAAGGTCCGGCCGGGCCTTCTCGATGCTCTCGCCGAGAAGCGACTTCAAGCGCGGCTCGGTGAGCACCAGCCGAGCCCCGGAGCTCGTCAGCAGGGCTGCCGTCTGGGCGTGGTACTCGGAGAGCCGGCCCAGGCGCACCGGCGGATAGAGCGGCACCGGCACGGCCCCCGCGAGCAGGATGCCGAAGAAGGCGTCGAAGAACTCGATGCCGGTGGGCAGCACGATCGCCACCCGCTCGCCGTGGCGGATCGAAAGGCCCTGGAGCGAGCCCGCCACGGCTTCGGCCCGGCGCCAGATCTCCGGCCAGCCGAACAGCCGCTCGCTTTCGTCGCGGGCCACGAAACGGAGGCCTCCACGATCGATCTCCGCGGCCCGCTCGAGGGCCGAGACCACCGTCTCAAGGGCTTTCGCGGGCAAGCTTCCTCCGCACCGCCGCCACCAGGTCCGCCACGGTGGCAAGGCCGGCGTCGTCCGCTTCGTCCAGGCAGACGCGGAAGTAGTTCTCCACCTCGACGGCCAAGGTGAGCAGGCGGATCGAATCCAGGCGGAGGTCCTCCACCAGGCGCATCTCCGGCAGCAGGGGGCCCTGCCAGTCGAGGTGCTTGGCCGCGACGGCCGAGACTCCGGCGAGGATTTCGCGGTCGTTCATGGCAGGTTGGGCACCAGCCTGGGCCGGTCGCCCAGAGTGGACTGGTAGGCCGCCGTCTCGGCCAGCGCCCGCTCCTCGACGCGGATCCGCTCGCGCAGCAAGAAGGCATTGCCGAGGCTCGCCGCGAGCGCCGTGACCCACGCCGTGTGCACCAGCGGCAGCGCCGCCAGCTCGAGGATCACCGCCAGGTAGTTGGGATGGCGCAGGAACCGGTACGGCCCGCCCGCCACCACGGGCGCCCCGGGCAGCACGATCACCCGGGTGGTCCAGCGCTCGCCGAGGGTGCGGATCACCCACACCCTGAGCAGCAGCGCCGCCAGGGCCACCGCCAGGGCCACGGTGGCGAGGCCCGGCAGAAACGGCCGCCGCAGCCACCACACCTCCACCGGCGCCGCCACCAGGGCTGCCGTGTGGAGGGCCACCATCACCGGGTAGTGGCTCCTTCCGGCCTCCTGCGCGCCGCGGCTCAAGAGCTGGCGCATGTGGCGATTCGACAGCACGAGCTCGGCCAGCCGCTGCAGCGCCACGGCCACGAAGAGCCCGGTGAACAGCCAGCGGGTATCCACGCCCCAGAGCTGGGTCATAGCGGAGGATGCTACACCGAGGGGCCGAACTCAGCGTGACAAACGGTCAGCGCGTGGCGGGTCGAAGAGAGCGGCTCGCCCTGCTGCGGCTCACCACTCCACCAGCACCAGCTCGGAGCAGAAGCCTGGGCCCATGGCGGTGATCATGCCCAGGGTGCCGGGGGCGGGGCGGTGGTTCTCGAGGGTTTCGGCGAGCACCAGCAGGACCGAAGTCGAGGAAAGGTTGCCCACTTCGCGCAGGCTCCGCCAGGTGATGTCGAGGGCGCCGGCGGGCAGCTCGAGGGCTTCCTGCATCGCTTCGAGCACCTTGGGGCCCCCGGGGTGGGCCACCCAGGAGCCGATATCGCTCCGGCTGAGGCCCCGGTCTGCCAGGAAGGCGTCGACGTCCTCGCGCAGGTGCTCGCGCACTACCTCGGGCACGCCGGCCGAGAGCACGATCTTGAAGCCCTGCTCCGAGATATCCCAGCCCATCACCCGCTCGGACTCCGGGTAGAAGATCGAGCGCGTGGCGAGGATCTTCGGGCCGGTGGCGGGAACCTCGTCGCCCGCCACCAGCACGGCCGCTGCGCCGTCGCCGAAGAGACCCGAGGCGATCAGGTTGGGGATCGAGAGGTCCCCGCGCTGCAGGGTGAGCGAGCAGAGCTCGACCGAGAGCAGCACCGCCACCTGGTCCGGATAGGCCTTGACGTAGTCGGCGGCGCGGGCGATGCCGGCGGCGCCCGCCACGCAGCCCAGGCCGAAGATGGGCAGCCGCTTGAGGTTCACCGGCAAGCGCATGCGGTTGATCAGCCGGGCCTCGATCGACGGCGTGGCCACCCCGGTGACGGTGACGAAGAGAAACGCCCCCAGCTTCTCGGCCGAGAGGCCGGCGCGATCGAGGGCATCCGCCACGGCCGCCTCGCCCACTTCCTGGGCCACGCGGATCCAGGCGTCGTTGGCACGGCCCCAGGTGTCGAGCTGGCGGTAGTCCTCGATCGCGAGAGCGAGGTGTCGCCCGCCCACCAGCACGTTCTTGTGCAAGCTCTCGAGCCGGCCCAGGTTGTGGTGTCGCTGCCCCCACAGCTCGAGCAGAGCGGAGAGCAGCGTCTCTTGGTCGTAGTAGTGGGCCGGGAAGGCCCGGCCGACCGCGGCGATCCTCACAGAGCGGCCTCGTCCGCGCGCAGGCGGCGGGAGAGGCCGCCGAGCACCAGGCCACAGAGGCTGTAGAGCAGCCACCAGGAGACCACGCGGTGGAACCAGGGCTCGGAGGGCTGGCCCAGGGCTCCCACCACGGTCACCACCAGCAGCGGCCCGCGGAACACCCAGCCGAGCCAGCCGGCGATGAGCCCAGAGAGGTACGGCGAGCGGAAGCGCCCTTCGACCGCCAGGAACAGCGCCAGGAGGCCCAGGGCCTCGAAGGCCCAGATCGACACCAGAGTGCGGGGCGGCAGGCTGCCGCCCACCATGCGGGTCGAGAGCTCCTGATGCGAGGGGGAGCCGAAGAGGCTGGTGCCCGCGGCGAAAACCGCCATGGTGAGCATCAGGGCCGCGAAGGCCAGGACCACGAAGCGCAGCACGGCTGGGCATCTTACTACCCTGATGGTGCCCTCCGGCGACACGGGGGCCTGCCATCCATCCGGGTCTTGCGCGGCCTCGTATACTCGACAAGTCCATGGCCTTCACTCCCGCCACACTTCTGGTCTTCACTCTGGGCCCATCCCGAGAGCGGGAGCGTCGCCGCCTGCTGCCGGCGAGCGCGGCGGCGGAAGAGCAGGCTCTCTACGCTGGTTGCCTCGGCGCCGCTCTCGAGGCTGGCCTCGAAGCCGGCTGCTCGGTGGTGGTCTCCACGCCCGAGCGTCTCGCCCTGCCGCCGCGAATCGTTCAGCACCGCCAGCCCAACGGGGACTTCGCGGCCCGGCTCGGCCAGGCCATGACGCGCGCGCGGCAAGCCTACCCGGGCCCGCTGGTGGTGGTGGGAACCGACGTTCCCGGGCTCCTGGCCGCCCACCTCGAGACCGCCCTCGATGCCCTCACGGGCGGTCCTCGCCGCGCTGTCCTGGGTCCCAGCCCGGACGGCGGCTTCTATCTCCTCGCCATCGACGAGCCGATCCCCGAGCTTCTGGCGCAGGTCCGCTGGAGTCATCCGCGGACGCAAGCAGACCTGGCCGGCGCCCTGCGCCGTGCTGGCTTCGAGGTGGTGCTGCTGCCGCCGCTGCGGGACCTCGACCGCCGGAGCGACCTCGAGCGGCTGCTGGCCGGCCGCTCACCGGCCCTTGGCACCCTGGGCCGCTCTCTGGTGGCCCGGCTCGCGACGGTGTTGGCGGCGCTCAAGGCGGTCTTCCTCGGGCCCGCCGAGCGACCCCGCCTCCTCCTCGAGGTGCCCCTGCTGCCGGGGCGCGCTCCGCCGCTTCCCCGCTGAAGCTCCGAACCCTCGGCTTCTCGGCCTTCGCGGGCCCCTTTTCAACCATGTCCGGCCTGGTGCCCGGCAACCGGGTGCTGGTGCCTTGGAGAGACATCTCGATGAGCGTCGATCTGGCGGTGGAAAACGTGGTGCGGGAGCGTTACTCGCAGGGGGCTCGGGAGCGGGTGGCCGACCTCTGCTGCCCGGTCTCGTACGACCCGAAGTACCTCGCGGCGATTCCGCAGGAGGTCCTGGAGCGGGACTACGGCTGCGGCGACCCCAGCCGGCACCTGCATCCCGGGGAGACGGTGCTCGACCTCGGCAGCGGCACCGGCAAGATCTGCTTCATCGCCTCTCAGGTGGTGGGGCCCACGGGCCGGGTGATCGGCGTCGACATGACGCCGGACATGCTGGCGGTGGCCCGCGACGCGGCGCCCGAGGTGGCCCGGCGAGTGGGCCACGCCAACGTCGAGTTCCGCCGCGGGAGGATCCAGGACCTGGCTCTCGATCTCGAGCTCTTCGAGCAGGAGCTCGCGGCCCGGCCGATCGCCAGCGTGGACGGCTGGTTCGCCCTCGAGAGCCTGGCCCGCGAGCTGCGCCAGAGCCGCCCTCTGGTGGCCGACGCTTCGGTGGACGTGGTGGTCTCGAACTGCGTGCTCAACCTGGTGGAGCCGGGTCTCAAGCGGCAGCTCTTCGGGGAGATCTTCCGTGTGCTCAAGGTGGGCGGCAGGGCGGTGATCTCGGACATCGTGGCCGACGAGCCGGTGCCCCACTCGATGCAGAACGACCCCGAGCTGTGGAGTGGCTGCATCTCCGGCGCCTTGACCGAGGAGGAGTTCCTCGCCGCCTTCGAGGAGGCCGGCTTCCACGGCGTGCGCATCCTCGACCTGCCCACCGAGCCCTGGCGTACGGTGGACGGCTTCGAGTTCCGCTCGATGACGGTGGAGGCCTTCAAGGGCAAGCAGGGACCCTGCTTCGAGCACAAGCAGGCGGTTCTCTACAAGGGCCCGTTCAAGGAGGTGCTCGACGACGACGGCCACCGCATGAAGCGAGGCCAGCGCTACGCCGTGTGCGCCAAGACCTACGCTCTCTACCAGCGCGAGCCTTATCGCGACTCCTTCGTGTTCCTCGACCCCCTGGAGGCGGTCCCTCCTGCCGAGGCCTTGCCCTTCGATTGCTCACGGACGGTGCGCCGGCATCCGCGCGAGACCAAGGGGATGAACTATCACCTCACCACCGAGGCGGTGCCCTGCTGCGCTCCGGGCTCCGGCTGCTGTGGTTGATCCCACCCCTGGCGCGGCGGCTCTCGAGGCGACGCCCCGGGTGCCGGCGGTGGCCCTCGCCTCGCTCGACACCCTGTGGTTCCAGGTGGGCGGCACGGTGTGCAACCTCGCGTGCACGCATTGCTTCATCTCCTGCTCGCCGACCAACCACACCCACGAGATGCTCACGCTGGCCGAGGTTGAGCAGCGGCTGGCGGAAGCGGCTGCCCTGGGCGTGAAGGAGTACTACTTCACCGGCGGGGAGCCCTTCCTCAACCCGGAGATGGAGGCGATCCTCGCCGCCACGCTGCGCCAGGGCCCGGCCACGGTGCTGACCAACGGCCTCCTGCTCGACGCCGGGCGATGCCGGCGCCTGGCCGAGCTCGCGGCGGGCTCGGAGTACTCGCTCGATCTGCGCGTCTCGCTCGATGGTTTCACCGCCGAGGCCAACGACCCGATCCGCGGCGCCGGCAGCTTCCGGAAGGTCATGGCCGGCGTGGCGAACCTCGCCGCCGCAGGCCTCAACCCGGTGCTCACGGTGACCGAAGTGCACGCGGAGAACGCCACCTCGGAGGGCAAGGCCCGCTTCTTCGCCCTGCTGTCCGGCCTCGGCCTCGCCAAGCCTCGACTCAAGGTTCTGCCGGTATTCCACCTGGGAGCCGAGGCCGAGCGCTCCGGAGCCTATGAGAGGTGGCAACGGCTCGCCGAGGGCGACGCTCCCGCCGGCAGCTGGGACCATCTGCAGTGCAGTTCCTGCCGGATGGTGACCGATCAGGGAGTGTGGGTCTGCCCGATCCTGGTCAACGAGCCCGCAGGCAAGATTGGCGAGCGGCTCGCCGACACGCTCGATCCGTTCCATCTCGACCACCCGGCCTGCTGGACCTGCCATGTCCACGGCGTGAGCTGCCGTACCTGAGGAAGGAGCCCGTTCTGGCCAACCGCATTCTGGAAGACGAAGCCGCCCGGCAGGCCCGCGCCCGCCTCTCGGCCCACCGCGGCCTCGCTACCTGGGGCGAGAAGCGGGTGCCGCTCGAGGAGTTCCGCCAGGCCGCTGCCGCCGCGGGCCGGACCTTGAGCCCCGGGGAGCGCCGGGCCGCTCTCGAGGGCTGGCTAGCCGCCGGCGAGGACGGCGTGCCCGTGGAGGGGCCTTACCGGCGAGTGGTGGTCTTCGGCGGTGTGTACAACAACCATCACGCCCTCGCCGCCCTGCTCGAAGAGGCCTCCCGGCTCGAGGCCGAGGCGGTGTACTGCTTGGGCGATCTGGGCGGCTTCGGCCCCCACCCCGACCGCGTCTGGCCCCTGCTCCGAGAGGGCGGAGTGGCGATCATCCAGGGCAACTACGAGCAATCCCTGGCAAGCGGCGCCACGGATTGCGCCTGTGGCTACACCGATCCCCGCGACAACCATTTCGCCGCCCTCTCCTACGGCTACACGGAGCGCCACACCTCGCCGGAGTTCAAGCGCTGGATGGGCGAGCAGCCGGCCCGGCGGCGCATCGCCGTCGGCGGGCGAGAGCTGCTCCTGGTGCACGGCTCGCCCCGGCGGGTGAACGAATTCCTGTTCGCTTCCACCGCACCGCTGCCGTTCCTCGAAGTGCTGGTCGCCCAGAACCGCTGCCACGGCTTCCTGTGCACCCACACCGGGCTGCCCTGGGTTCGTAGCCTGCCTTCCGGAGCCCAGGTGGCCAACGTGGGCGTGATCGGTCGCCCGGCCAACAATGGCCGCACCGAGGTCTGCTTCGCTCTGCTCGAAGCTCGCAGGGAAGGGCTCGCGATCGAGATCCGGCCGCTGCGCTACCACTTCGAGGCGCTGGCGGCCGAGATGCGGGCCGAAGAACTGCCGGAAGAGTTCGTGGCCACCGTGCGCACCGGCTGGTGGACCACCTGCCTCGAGATCCTGCCGCCCAAGGAGAGGGCGGCTTCCCGCTACTAGCTCGCGACTTCTAGAAGAAAGACCACGCCCATGAGCCAGCGCATCGCCATCCTCGGTGCCGGACCCACCGGCCTCGAAGCCGCCCTCGCCGCCCTCGAGAAGGGCTTCGAGCCCACCGTCTACGAGGCCGCGGACGCTCCGGCCGGCCATGTGGGGGAATGGGGCCACGTACGGCTGTTCACGCCCTGGGAAATGAACGTCTCCCCGCGCGCTGCGAGCGCCCTGGCCCGGGCCGGCAAGCCGGTGCCGGGCGGGGCCGGCTGCCC
>CALMKX010000265.1 GCA_937867335.1 uncultured Acidobacteriota bacterium | reverse complement strand
CAATCGGCTAAGATCTGGCGACGCCTCGCCGGAAGCAAACGCGGCCGGGCGCGGCTGGGCCGCGAGGATCGGCCGGGGCGCTTTTTCGGCCGAGTCGGGGCGGGGTTGGACGGCCGGCTCCTTCGGCCGCTCGGTGGCACGGGCGAGCCAGGTCTCGAGATGGCCGAGGCGCTGATCCACCTGTTCGAGCTGATCCCGCAGCTGGCGCTGCCCCGTGCGCAGGCGCTCGAGCAGGTAGCCGACGGCGACACCCAGAACGACCAGCACGAACCAGATGCAGCCGGTGGCGTCGCTCACGCGAACCTCCTCGAAGGGCGGCAAGCCCCACTTCGAAGTAGACGGTTGTTCCGGAAGATTCTACGCGGCTTCAGGGTGGGTGAGCAGCCGAGACCGAGGGGCAGGTTCCGCCTGCACGGCCGCCGGACTCAAGCCCGAGAAGAGGGCGGGCTCGAGGGGGGCTTCCTCAGCGGGCGCCAGCTTTTTCGCCTTGGCTGAGGGCCGAGAGCTCCTCTTCCACCTGGGCCCACTCTTCCATCAGCTGATCCAGGCGGGTCTTGAGGTTCTTCTGCTCGGTTTCGAGCTTGCCCACCTCGGCTCGGGCGGTGCGCTCGAAGAACTTGGGGTCGCAGAACAGCTCGTTGATCTCGTGCACCCGGCTCTCGGCCTTCTCGATCTCGGCCGTGAGCTGGTCCCGCCGGGCCTCGAGCTGGCGCTGCTTCTTCTTGTCTACCGGCGGCCGCGGCGGCAGGCCGGCCGCCTCCCGCCGCACCTCTTCCTTGGCGAGCTTCTTCTCCCGCTTGATGCGCAGGAGAGCCGCCTCGGCGTCGAGGTGGTCGTCGCCGCATTTGTCCAGGTACTCCTCGTAGGTGCCGCGGAAATCGTTCATGCCCCGCGGGGTGATCTCGAGGATGCGATTGGCCAGGCGGGAGACGAACCAGCGGTCGTGCGAGACGAACAGCAGCGTGCCGTCGTACTTCTCGAGCCCCTCGCCCAGGGCTTCGATCGCCTCGAGGTCGAGGTGGTTGGTGGGCTCGTCGAGCACCATCACGTTGGGCTTGGTCACCGCCATGCGGGCGAACACCAGCCTTGCCGCTTCGCCTCCGGAGAGGCTGCGGACGTTCTTCTTCACGTCGTCGCCCGAGAACAGCACCGCGCCCAGATGGCTGCGCACGAAGCCGATCGGCTCGCCCGGGCAGGCGTCCCACAGCCAGGCCTCCACGCTTTGACGGCCTTCCTTCAACAGCTCGCGGTGGTCCTGGGCGAAGTAGCCCACGTAGGTTTCGTAGCCCCACTCCACCTTGCCAGCGTCTGGCTCGAGCTCGCCCACCAGGATCTTGAGCAGGGTGGATTTGCCGATGCCGTTGGGGCCGATGATGGCCAGGCGATCCCCTCGTTCGATGGTGAGCGAGACCTTCTCGAGCACACGCTTGTCGCCGTAGGCTTTGGAGATCCCTTCGATCGCCAGGGCCTGGCGACCGCTCGGGCGGCACTGCAGGAAACGGAAATTGGGGTAGCGCCGTGAGGATTGCGGCAGCGGCTCGAGTTCGTCGGCCATCTTCTCGATCAGCCGCACCCGGCTCTGTGCCTGGCGGGCTTTGGTGGCCTTGTAGCGGAAGCGGTCCACGAACGCCTGGTGGTCGGCGATCTGCTTCTCGCGCCGAGTGAGCTCGGACTCGCGGCGGTCCCGCTCGGCCACCTTGGCCTGGACGAAGGCGGCGTAGTTGCCCGGGTAGAGGATGGCGGTTTCGTAGTCGATGTCGACGATGTGGGTGCAGACGTTGTCGAGGAAGCGGTGGTCGTGGGAGATCACCACCACCAGGCCGGAGAACTCGGAGAGGAACTTCTCCAGCCAGCGGATGGAGAGGATGTCCAGGTGGTTGGTGGGCTCGTCGAGCAGCAACGCGTCGGGGTTGGAAGCCAGCACCTGGGCCAGGAGCACCCGCAGCTTGAAGCCTCCCGAGAGGGTGGAGAGGGCGTTTCGATGCACCTCGGTGGGAATTCCCAGCCCCTCCAGGATCTCCCCGGCCCGCGCCTCGAGAGCATAGCCGTCGTGGGCGAGGATCACGTCCTCGAGCTCGGCGTAGCGCTCGGCGTCGAAGGGCTCGGTGGCAAGCAGCCGCTCCTTCTCCTCGATCGCCTCCCAGACCTCGTGATGCCCCATCATCGCCACCTCGAGGATGGCGTTCGCCTCGAAGCGGTAGTGGTCCTGCCGCAGCACGCCCAGCCGCAGGCGCTTGGGGATCGCCACCGTGCCGGCGCTGGCGGTCTCCTCGCCGGTGAGCACGCGCAGGAAGGTGGACTTGCCGGAGCCGTTCGCCCCCACCAGGCCGTAGCGACAGCCGGGATTGAACTGCAGCGAAACGCCGGAGAAGAGGTTCTGGGGGCCGTAGGATTTGCCGAGGTCGGAAACCGCGATCATCGGGCGTAGGATATCAACGCTCTCCGCCGGATCTGGCGGGGCGTTTGCTAACTCAAGCCCCTCATGGTGGCACCGGAAGGCATCAAACTCAAGATTCGCCGCGGGCGCTGGGGCAAGCGCGCCTTGCTGGCCGGAGGTGTTCTCGCCGCGGTTCTCGCCCTCTTCGCGGTGTGGGCGCTCGAGCCGTTTTGGCAGCTTTCGGACCAGTTCACCAACGCCCCCTCCCACCAACCCTCCCGGCTCTACGGCCGCTCGGCCGAGCTCAAGCTGGGCGAGCTGCTGGAGGAGCGCACCTTCCTCCGGGACCTCGAGCGCCTCGCCTACCAGCTCACGCCGCCCGGCGGCGGCCTGGCCCAGGGCCGTTTCCGTCGTACCGACCGCGGCTTCGAGATCTTCCTGCGCTCCTTCCCCACCGCCGAGGGCGAGATGCCGGGCGGAGTCCTGGCCATCGAGCTCACCGAGGGTCGGATCTCCCGCCTCAGCTACCGCGACCAGGCCGTCGCGAGCGCGCTCCTCGAGGCGCCGCTCTTGGCCACCTACTTCGGGCCCCAGGTGGAGGAGCGGCGACCGGTGGCGCTGGCGGAAGTCTCTCGCTACCTGATCCAGTGCATTCTCGCTTCGGAGGACGCCAGCTTCTTCAAGCACCCGGGTGTTTCGCCGCGGGGCATCGTGCGAGCGATCTGGGTGAATCTGCGGGGCGGCGAGTTGCGCCAGGGCGGCTCCACCTTGACCCAGCAATTGGTGAAGAACCTCTACCTCACCCAGGAGCGCTCCCTCGGCCGCAAGGTCCAGGAAGGGATCCTGGCGGTCTTCCTCGAGGCCCGCTACAGCAAGCAGCAGATTCTCCAGGCCTACCTGAACGAGATCTACCTCGGCAGCGTGGGCGGCGTGAACCTGATCGGCGTGGGCGCCGCCAGCCGGGCCTACTTCGGCAAGGACCCTGCCGAGCTCTCCCTGGCCGAGGCCGCGGTGATCGCAGGAATGATCCCCGCCCCCGGCCTCTATTCGCCGATCGCTCACCCGGATCGCGCCCTCGAGCGCCGCAGCCTGGTGTTCGAGCGCCTGAGCGAGGTGGGCGGAGTGGACGCCGCCGAGATCGAGCGCGCCAAGAAGGAGCCGCTGACGGTGCTCGCGGTGCCGCCGGTGCGCCGGCGGGCCCCTTACTTCGCCGACGCCATGGCCGCCGAAGCTAGCCGGCGCTTCGGCGTGGGCAACCTGGCCGACGGCGGCTACACCCTGTTTTCCACCCTCTCCTGGCCGGACCAGAAGGCCGCCGAAGAGGCTGCCAATTGGGGCCTCGCCCAGGCCGAGAAGGGCTGGGAGAAGAACTCCCGGGCCGAGGGGCCGCTGCAGGTGGCGCTGGTGTCGATCGACCCCGCGACCGGCGAGATCCTCGCCTACCTGGGCGGCCGGGACTACACCTCCTCGCAGTTCGACCGCGTCTCCCAGGCCCGGCGCCAGGCCGGCAGCTCGTTCAAGGCGGTGGTCTACTCGGCGGCTTTCGAGGCCGGAGCGGTGACCCCGGCCACGCTGGTGGAGGATGCCCCCCTCACGGTGACCGAAGGCGGCCAGACCTGGACGCCCCAGAACGACGACAAGGAGTATGCCGGCTGGATCACCGTGCGGCGGGCGGTGGAGAAGAGCCTCAACATCCCCACCGCCCGGGTGGCGATGCTCACCGGGCTGCCGCGGATCGTCTCCCTGGCCAAGCGAATGGGCGTCACGGCGCCGCTCGAGCCCTACCCGTCCCTCGCCCTCGGCGCCTTCGAGGTCTCGCCCCTGGAGTTGGTCACCGTCTACGGCACGCTGGCCACCGGCGGCCGGCGGCCCACTCCGTACGGCCTCAAGGCGATCCTGGACCGCAATGGCAAGAGCCTGCCGGCCGAGCCGGTGCCAGCGCCGGAGCGAGTGCTCTCGGCGGAGAGCGCGTTTCTGGTGACCTCGATCCTCCAGGGGGTGATCGACCACGGCACCGGCCACGGTGTCCGCGACCAGGGCATCTACGACCCTCTCGCCGGCAAGACCGGCACCACCAACGGCCGGCGGGACAGCTGGTTCGCCGGCTACTCGCCCAGCCGGACCACGGTGGTCTGGCTGGGTTACGACGACAACGCTCGCACCCGGCTTTCCGGCTCGCGGGCGGCGGTGCCGATCTGGGCCCGGTTCACCCGCACCGTGCGGCCCCTCGAAGGCTTTGGCAACTTCTCCACCCCGTCCGGCATCGTGACCGCGCAGATCGACTCGGAAAACGGCGGCCTCGCCGCCTTCGACTGCCCCTCGGCCACCCAGGAGTACTTCCGGGCCGACCAGGTGCCCTCTTCGGTCTCCGACTGCTCGGCGTCGGGAGGGCTGATCGTGCCGCCCTCGTCCTCCCCCGAGCTCGGCAATGATGCGCGCCGCCCCTTCCGCCGCTGGCTGCAACGCATCTTCGGCGGCGACGACAAACCGAAAGCCGCCGGTGGCGGCCAGGCACGCTGAGGCCGCCTAGCCCAGTCGCTGGAGGAGAAATTCCGCCATTTTCCGGGCCGCCCAGCTGTGGTTGAGGAAGGTCATGGCCAGGAAGGACGTCTTGTGCCGGCCCGACAGCAGCACCCGCCGGGGCCGGTGGGCCGCCTGCCAGAAGGCCTCACGGCCGAGGGCCGGAAAGCAGTTGTCTCGAGCCGCCTCGAAGAGGAGCACCCGGGAGGGGTCGATTCGCGAGGCCTGGCTCACCGGATCGATCCCCGCCAGACGTTCCTCGAGGTAGCTCTCGAGCTCGGCTTCGCTCCAGCCGAAGCGCAATCCGGCCTGGCGGGTGGTGCGACCGGCGGTGCCGTAGCAGTACGGCAGGGCGCGGTAGAGTTCGCCTCCCCCCATCACCAGCACCCCGGCCGCCAGGCGCGGCTCGACCTCCAGAGCCACGCCGGCCACCACGGCGCCGATCGAGAAACCGACGATGCCCAGCCGCCGCGGGTCCACCTCCGGCCGGCTTTCGGCCCAGTCCAGCAGCTGCCGGACGTCGCGTACCGCCGTGCGCAGATGCTCGGCGGAAAGGGCCAATGCGGCCTCGTAAGCCGCGGGGGTGGGCGCCACCGCCATCGCTCGCCAGGTGAACAGCGAGCCCTTGCCACGCAGCACCAGGAGGTTGGTGCCGGCTCCGCCCGGGGAAGCGAGCAGGGTGCGGGCGATCTTGTCCGGCGGGTAGGTGGAGCTGCCCCAGATCGGCAGCACCAGCACGAACCGCTTCCGGCCGGGAGCGAGGCTCTCGAAGTAGGTGCCGGAGATCTCCCGGCCGGCTTGGGCGTTGTCGCCCAGCGACGGCAGCGAGAAGGCGCTCAGGCGGTGGCCGGAGCGCATCCCGATGGGCTCGAGAGTGGGTTGCGGCGCCGCGGCCGGCACGGCGAAGAGCTCGGCCTGGGCCGGGCGCTCCGCCGGCGGCGGAATCGGCGAGACCTGGGGCTCGGGAAGCGCGTGGATGCAGCCGGAGCAGAGCAGGGCCGCAGCGCAGAGCCGCTTCAAACGCCTCCCTCAGCCGCCGACGGTCGACGCCCAGCCGGACGTGTTGCCGGTCTCGAAGCCGTCCGCGAACACCGCGGAAGGGGTGCAGGCGCCGGGCACCTGGGCGTGGGAAAGGGCGATGTCGTCCAGGTACCAGCCCTCCTGCTCCACCGAACCGTCCGTGGACATCCGGAAGCGCACCTTCACCGTCTGCCCGGCCCAGGAGGCGAGGTTCGCCGTGTACATCGTCCAGGCCAGGCTGGTGCCGGTGAAGGCCGGAGTGCCGCTCACGAAGCCGCAGGCGTCCGAGCTCACGCCGAAAGAACTCGGATAGGCCGGGGTGAGCGAGAGCCGGATCCAGGTGGCCCCGCCGTCGCTCGAGAGCTCCACCACGCCGCCGTCGAAGCCGGCCTGGAGGTCGTAGACCGTCCAGAAGCTGAGCTGCGGGCTCTGGCCCGGGCTGAGCGAGATCAAGGGCGTCGACAGCGCCGAGCACTGGCCGCTGGTGTAGCTGGAGAAGAAGCTGCGGCTACCCAGGTGAGCCCGGGCGCCCGAGTACTCCCAGCCCACGTGCTCCAGCGCAGCCACCGTGCCCACCTCGAGCACCGGGTCCCCCACTTCGGCCCCCGACGCGAAGGTGCCGTCGGTGATCGGCCCGTCCGGGCTCACCGAGTGCACCGAGAGGTTGCCGTCCTCGACACCATTGGCGCCGTCCACCGCGCGCACGATGTAGTGGAAGGCTCGGCCGTAGCCCACCTTGAGGTCGTCGTAATGGGTGGCGGTAAGGCCGCTCGCGATGCGGTTGCCCGGGGCCGGCACGAAGTCCGGATTGGCAGAGCGGTACACCGAGTAGCTCACCGGGCCGCCGCAGAACGGCGACGCGGCGGGCCAAGAGAGTGCCACCCCGCAGCTCGCCTGGCCCAGGCTCGCGGCGGAGGCAAGGCCGGCGAACAGCGGCCCGGCCGTGCAGGCTCCGGGTGCCGTGGCGCTCGCGCAGCCACTCTCGATCGAAGTGCATTGGCCAGTGGGATCCACCGCTACCACCTTGTAGCTGTAGGGCACGCCGCCTGAGACCGTGGTGTCCGAGAACGATGTGCCGGCCAGGCCGCTCGCCACCGTCTGGAAGCTGCCACCGGGGCAGCTGCCGAAGGAGCGCAGCAGGTTGTAGGTCAGGCCCGGTCCGGACGAAGCCCAGGAGAGATCGATGCGGTTGTCGCCCGCCGGCGTGGCAGCGAGGCTCGCGGGGGCATCCGGCACGGTGCAGAGGTCCGGATGGAGCACGATCAAGCCCTGCTCGATGCCGGCGACCGCCACGTTGCCGCTCGGATAGTAAGGAAAGGCCATCCAGGCGCCGTTGAAGTTGGCCTGATCTCCCGCCGGATAGATGTCGAAGTAACCCACCGCAGTGAGCGTTCCGGCCGCCAGATTGTCGATCTTGAGAACCTGCAGGCCACGGCGGTAATTCGCCTGATAGACGAAGTCGCCACGGATGTACTGATTGTGATCGATCGCGGCCGTGGGGCCATTGAAGGCATTGATCACGCTGGGAGTCACCAGGTTGGAAACATCCCACACGAAGGTGCGGGTGCCGTGGCCCTGAGAGCTCTCGTCGAGCTCGTCGTCGAGCAAGAAACGGGAGTGGTCTTCGGTCAACCAGCCCTGGTGGGTGTAGCCCACGCCGGTGTAGCCGGTGCGGGAGATCTGCACCGGCGCCGCCTTGTTGGTGACATCCACCAGCGTGAGGGTGTCCTCGTTGCAGGCGAAACAGATTTCGTGACCTTGGTAACGCGTGTCCGGCCCGTGGTAAACGGCGCACTGCGTCTCGTGGGTGTAGCCGTCGGCGCTGAAGCAGCCGGCGAAGGTGGGGGCGAGCGGGTTGTGGATATCGATCATGTGCAACCCGCCGGAGCAGGTGGTGGTGCCCTGCCGCGAGCCCACCGCGTAAGCGAAGCCGGTCTCCTCGTCGATCGCCAGGGTATGGGCCCGGCCGAACTGGTTGTAGTACGCGCTCTCGCTGAAGGTCACCGGCGGGCTGGGCACGCTGCGCAGCTGGGTGAGGTCGAAGACCTGCATGCCATGGCCGGTGGCTTCGCTGACGATGAACGCGTAGTTGCCGTAGACCTTGAGGCTGCGCCAGAGCGAATCCACCGAATGGGTGGGCAACTTGCCGAGGTAGACGGGGTTCTCGCCGTCGGTGATGTCGACGAAGGCGGTGCCGTTCGACAGGCCCACCAGGGCGTACTCCTTGTGGGTCATCGGGTCCGTCCAGCCCCAGACTTCGGCGGCGTTGTCGTTGGCGCCGCCGGCGCCCATCGCGGCGAGCGGGGTCACCGAGAGCAGGTCCACCTTGTCGCAGGGGTAGCCCGCCGCGCTGCCGTTGACGCACGGCGTGCCGTGGAGCGGGGCGTTCGGTTCAGGCGGCTGGCGATCCTCGAGCTGGTGCCGCTCGACAGGGCCTAGCCCGCCCACCGGCCCCTGGGCGAAGGCGTTGCCGCCGGGCCAGCCGGAAGCCAGCATGAGCACGGCCGCAAGGGGACCCAGCAAGTGCCTGCGACGAATCGGCGCCATGGTCGAACCTCCAGACGAATAGCCAAGACATTGTAGTGCACCGCCGGGACGCGCATCGGCCCGCCGGTGGCCCGCGCGGATGCTAAAATCTACGCCAAGCTTTCGCAGGGAGACTGTGATGGAAAAATGGCTCCGTGAGCTTCGCCACGCTCTCCGGTTCATCGGTCAAGACCGGCTCGTGACCCTCGTGGCAGTTGCCACTCTGGCCCTGGGCATCGGTCCCACCACCGTGATCTTCAGCGCCGTGAGCTCCCTCCTCTTGAGACCGATCTCCTTCGATCCGCACGGCCGGGTGGTGGTGCTGGAACAGACTTTCGCGGCCAAGGCCGGGGCGAGCGGCAAGACGGTCTCCTACCCCACTTTCCACGACTGGCAGCAGGCGAGCGGTAGCTTCGAGGCCCTGGGCGCCTACCAGCCGGTGTCGGTCAACCTGCAGGCCGGGGACCGCACGGAACGGGTGTCGTCGGTACGTACCTCGGCCAGCTTCTTCCAGGTGCTGGGATTCGCCGCTGCCGAGGGTCGCCTCTACTCGTCCGAAGACGACCGGCCAGGCCAGGCCAAGGTGGTGGTGATGAGCCATCGCCTCTGGCGCGACCGTTTCGGCCGGGATCCGGGCCTGGTGGGCAAGAGCCTCGAGATCAACGGCGCCGTCTACACCCTGGTGGGGGTGCTCCCCGAAGCCTCGGACTACGAGAACTACGAGCTCTGGATGCCCCTCGCCCTCGACCCGAGCGCTCCCCGAGGCGACCGCCGCCTGGTGGTGATGGGCCGCCTGCTGCCGACAGTGAGCCTGGCCAAGGCGAGGGCCGAGCTCGCGGGCATCAGCGAGCGATTGGCCCAGGCCTACCCGGACACCGATACCGGCGCCCGGGTGTCCATCAAGCCACTCAGGGACTGGTTCCTGGGCGAGGCCCGGTATGCCGTCTTGATCCTTCTCGGCGCGGTGGTACTGGTCCTTTCGATCGCCTGCGTCAACGTCGCCAACCTGCTGCTCGCCCGTCTCGGCCTGCGCCACCGGGAGGTGGCCCTGCGCTTTGCGCTGGGGGCTTCGCGAGGGGCCGTGGTACGCCAGTTCCTGCTCGAGAGCGTGCTGCGCGCCCTGGGCGGTGGCCTGATCGGACTCGCCCTCGCCTGGGCGGGTCTGGCGGCCGTGGAGGCGGCGCTACCTTTCCGCATGCCCTCCTACTTCCGGCTCAGGCTGGATCCTGCCAGCGTGGCCTTCTGCTTCCTGGTGGCGAGCTTGTGCGGTGTGCTGTTCGGCCTCCTGCCCAGCCTGCAGGCCTCGAAATCACGGCTGGAGCAGGTGCTGCGCGAAGGGGGCGGCAGAAGCGGCGGCTCCCGGCGCCAGCAACGGCTGCGCAACGCTTTCGTAGTTTCCGAGGTGGCGCTCGCCCTGGTGCTCCTGATCTCGGCGAGCTTGCTGGTGGTGGCCTTCTCCCGCCTGCGGGAGTCCCGTCCCGGCTACGCCACGGACCACCTGCTCACCTTCAGCCTCAACCTGCCGGATGCACGGTACGACCTGCCGGGCAGCGAGCGCTTCTATCGCAATCTGCTTGACCGAATGGAGGCGGTGCCGGGTATCAAGGCCGCCGCGGCGATCCAGAACCTGCCGTTGACCAGCGGCATGCGGAGCGCCGAGATCGAGCTCGCTGCCGAGGATCGCGCCGCCACCGCTCGCCACGAGCTCTCGGCGGCGATCGGCCTCTCGGTGAGCCCCAGGCTTTTCGAGGCCTTCTCCATGCCCCTTCTGGCGGGCCGCGGCTTCGCCACCTCGGACTCCGCCAGCACCGAGCCGGTGGTGGTGGTCTCCCAGCGCCTGGCCGAAGCCTTCTGGCCGGGCAAGGATTCCCTCGGCAAGCAGCTCGCGGTGCAGGAGGCCGGCGGGGAGCGGCGGCTGGTGCGAGTGGTCGGCGTGGTAGGGCCGGCGCGGCTGCGCAAGCTGAACGAAGAGCCAGGGTTCGAGGTGTACTTCCCCTTGAGCCAGCGCCCGCGGCGAGCCCTGAGCCTCGCGCTGCGCACCGAGGGCAAGCCCACCGAACTCACCGACGCCGTGCTGCGGGAAGTACGCGCCGCCGACGCCGACCTCCCCGTCTCGCGGATGGCTTCGATGGCGGCGGTGGTGGACGACTCGATCTACATCCTGAAGATCGCCGCCTGGCTGCTGGGAGCGTTCGGCCTGGTGGCCGCCGTGCTGGCGGCGGTGGGGATCTACGGCGTCGCCGCCAACCTGGTGGCCCAGCGCACCCATGAGATCGGCATCCGCATGGCGCTCGGGGCGGATCGCAAGGCGGTGCTGCGCTTGCTCTTCCTCGAGGGCGGCAAGCTCCTGGCAGTCGGAGTGGCCGTGGGCCTCGCTCTGGCCCTGGGCCTGACCCGCCTGATGTCCAGCCTGCTCTACGGCGTGAGCGCGGCCGACGGCGGCATCTTCCTGAGCGCGGCCTTGCTCCTCACCCTGGTGGGCTTCGCGGCCCTGTACTTGCCGGCCCGGCGAGCCACCGGCCTCGAGCCCACCCAGGTGCTGAAGGCGGCCTGAGGCAGCCCCACTCAGGAGATCGGCTGCTGGTTCGAAGCCTTCTCGGCCACCGTGCCGCTCACCTGCTCGGCCGGATGGCAATGGCAGAGGCCCTTGATCAGGCACTGGACCGCGCTGCGGAGACGCACGAAGAGAAGACGGAAGAGCTTGAAGCTCAAGCGCATGACGATGAACCCCAGGATGGCCGGCCAGACGCTGATGTTGAGGAGCTTGCCCAGAGAGCTCAGGGTGGCCGCCATCTCGCCCTGGGCGAAGTGCGCGGCCAGGAGCGAGAAGACCTCCTGAGCTTTGTGCGGGTAGTTGCGGACGACGCCGGAAACCGCCGCAACTCCGAGGGGCAGGAGATAGCCGATATAGGCCAGTGCGAGCGCCGAGTAGGCGTAGAGCACCCAGCGCTTGGCGCCGGTGATCTCCGCCAGCCGAGCCATCTTCTGGCCCTTGCCGCGGAGCCTGCCGAACCAGTACACCACGGTCTGGGCGAACAACCGGTGCAGGTTGCGCAAGCCGCTCAAGTCCGACAGCAGCCAGTAGCCGTCCATCTTGAGAATCGGGTTGAGCGTCATCAGCATCATGAAGTTGATCAACCAGACCAGATGGAGCAGGAACGGATGGCCGCTCTTCCAGGCCAACAGGCCCACCGGGATCATCAGGAAGCACTGGAAATACAGCCCGCCGAGATCCACCACCGCCCGCTCGCGGGGCGGCAGCCTCCAGGCCTTGGTGACGTCGGCGTAGAAGGCCGGGAAAAACAAGTAGAGCCCGAAGCCCACACCGCCGTGCGGAGCTCCGAAGCGGGAGCAGGCCGTCGCATGCCCGAGCTCGTGGATGAGGCCGCTCGCGATGATGGCCAGGTAGAGAACCGCGAGCTCGACGAAATCCAGGCCGCCCTGGACTCGACGCACGGCCTGCGGCAGCACCAGCGCCTCCACCGCCAGGAAGGCGAGCACGGCAGCGACGGCGAGCGCGGGATGGAACAGCCAGTGGAGCCGCCGGGTGATCGGCTCGAGCACTCTCGAGGAAAGCAGCTGGAAGCTCACGAAGAAGGGCTTCCTGGGCACTTCGTCCGGCTGATCGGCGAAGATCCCGGCCGGCAGCCGCTTGGCGAGCACGTCCTCGAGCACTTCGACGGAAACGGCTTCGCCGGTACGCCGCCGCACGATCGCCGCCAGCTCTGCGAGGTCCTTCGGCCCCTCCTCGAGCGCCAGCACCAACTCGCGCATCGGCGGGTTGAGCACGTAGCAGGTGTTGCCCACTTCGAGCAGATAGCGCTCGTCCGGAGTACCTTCGAAGCGAGAGATCGTAAAGCCCGGCTTGAGCCGGAGGCCGGCCCAGGGCGCGGCGAGGGTGGCTGCGGTTGAGGTCATCTCGGAACGCTCTCGATCGCCTGGCAGCAGTTCGTTGACAAGGAAAGAGCGGGCGCGATCCGCATTGGACCGCGCCCGCGTGAGGGCTAGCCGCGCAGAGCCTGGGCGGCGGGGCACTCGGCGTCGCACTCGCAAGTGGCGTCCGAGCTCTCGGTGACGACAACCTGCATCTCCAGGCGGGTCTCGAGGGTCTCGATCTGGAACTGCTCAGCGTTCATGGTCCTCTCCTTCTGGTTGGGTGGTGCTTTGGAGAATCAGGGCCAGCCCCATGCCGGCCCTGGGAAACGGTGGATCAACTAGCCGTTGAGCAGCTGCGCGGCCGGGCACTCGCCGGGGGCGCACTCGCAGTCGTCGGCGGCGGCGTCGGCCTCGGTCACGACAACCTGCATTTCGAGGCGGGTTTCGAGGGTTTCGATCTGGAACTGCTCGGCGTTCATGGTCATCTCCTTGGTTGAGGTGCTGCTCTGGGTTGTTGGCTACTCGGGAGCGACAAACGGACGGCCCACCGTGGGCCTGGGCGGCCCACGGACCAGAAGGGGAGGAAACCCGTTTGTGGATGGGGTGGGTTTGAGAGGCGAAGGAAGCGCTGGGGCTGGGTCGTCGTCGCCAGCGCTCTCGCCTGCGGCCGAACTCTCTCGCCGCGGCCTCGAGGGACGGCGGCCGCAGAGCCGCTGCGGCGCCACCAGGTGGAGCGATCGCTCTTGCCGGAGCTCGGCCGAGACCTGGCTTAGGGCTGGCCGGCGGACACTGCCGCGAAGAGCGCCCGAGCGCGGCGCTCCGAGGCCGCTGAGACAGGCCGTGGGTGCGGCCTCCAGCCGGCCCCGGCGAAGCTTCCGGGCCACCCAGCGGCCGCTCCAGCTGGCCCGGCGCAGGGCGCCTTCGAGGCGCTCCCGGCGCGGGTGCACCAGCGCCACCATCGCGGCGAGGATCACGCAGAAGGGGCAGCTGTTCACATCGCCCTCCCGCCCACTGCCGGCTCGGGGCTGGTGAGAGCCACGACATCGGCGGGTTCGAGAGTCAGTCTCAGGGCCGGCTCCGTGCCTTCCAGGCGAAGCGGGCGCGGGCTCACGCCGCGCCGGTCGGCGATCGCCTCCATCTCGCGGGCGAGCACCGCCGAGGCGCGACCCACCGAGTGCGTGGCGATGCCTTCGCGGGCGTAGAGGTAGGTCTCCGCCATGCAGGCGAAGGTCTCTTCCGGATGCTCGAAGCGGAAGTCGTAGTCGCAGTGGAAACCGGGGATGCGCACCACGCCACCTTCTCGGACGCGGATGCCGCGGGCCTCGAAGGGCGCGGGAGCAGTGACGTTCGCCGGCTGGGCGCAGTCGATCACCACCGTGCCCGGCCGCAGATGCTCGGGGACCAGAAGCGCCGTCGGGTCGCTGGTCAGGAGCACCACGATCTCCACCTGCGCAAGAGCCTCGAGATCCCCCGAGAACTCGGCCACGGATTGCAGCTCCGGAAGCAGGTGGAGAGCGCGCTTCAAGGTGCGGCCGATCAGGAGCAGCGGGAAGCCCGCCTCGGCCAGCAGCTGTGAGGCCGCCGCTCCCACCGAGCCGGTGCAGCCCACCACTCCCACCCTGGCGGCGTTGCCCAGGCCCAGGAACTGGCTCGCTTCCACCACGTTGCCACGCACCACCGCCGCCGTGTAGGCGTTGCCGTTGGTGATCGTCACGCCGCGGGGCAGGCCCGCGAGGAGGGTCTGGCCGCCGCCGGTGGCCGGGCTGGTGAGGGCGCCGAGGCCCACCACTTTGGTGCCTCGCGACAGCGCCACGTCCACCGCCGCATGCACTTCTTGCCGCCCGGCGGAGGTCATCAGCACCTCGGGTGGGCGCATCACCGCCACCAGCTCCCCCCAGGCCGGGGTGGACCGGATCTGCAGGTTGGCGGCGACGAAGGGCTTCATCGAGTAGGACTTCTCGAGGTACTCCTGTTCGCTCTCGCTGTAGCGGCGCAGGAGGCTCGAAGCGCTGAAGTGGTCCAGATCCTCGAGCCCGCGGGGGTGCACCAGGAAGGAGAACCAGGGGGAGCGCTTGGTGAGATAGGGCGGCATGGCGGAGTTTTTTCGCGGCCTACCAGAGTCGGGCCAGCCAGCTCAGCGCGAAAGCGAACACCGAGGCCGCCAGGGCCTGCCGCGCCATCAATTTGAGGGTGAAGCGGGGGGACTGCTCACGACCGATGGTCAAGGCCGTCACCAGGCAGGGAAGCAACACACCGGCCAGGTACACTCCGGTGAGGATCTGCGCCGAGCTCAAGCCCGTGAGCGAGTCTTGCTGGGCGAAGAGCAGCAGCCCGTCTTTGCGGATCGAGGCCATCACCACCGGCAGCGCGGCCTCGGCCGGCAGCCCGAAGACTCTCATCACCGGCCCCAGCAGCCGTGCCAAAGCCGGCACCACGCCCAGCCAGCTCAACAGCGAAGCCACCCCGCTGATCACCAGGAAAACCGGCACAGCGGTCTTGAAGAAGTGAGCGAGCACCAACCGCGCCTCATGCCAGATGCTGGACCAGCGCGGCCAGGTGAGGAAGGTGTTCTGGCCGGCCACCAGCACGTTCAGGGGCGAGCGAGCCGCCGCCGGCGAGGTCAGGCGCAGGTAGATCAGCGTGGTCGCCACCAGGTAGAGCAGATAGGGCAGGGCGAGGCCCGGCCGTCCCGCCGCCGCGAACACCGCAAGCGTGGCGGAGAGCTGGTAGGAGCAGGCCGAGCCGAAGGCGATCGCCGCCACCGTGGGCGGGCGAGAGCAGCTCGAGCAAGCGCGGGTGTTGATCACCGCCGGCACATTGCAGCCGAAGCCCATCACCACTCGCACCACGTCGCGGCCGGTCAGGCCCACGCGGAGGATCAGCGGATGGATCGCCGTGCTGATGCGGTCCAAGAGACCGCTCGCCTTGTAGATCCCAAGGCCGAGCGAAAACAGGGCCACCGTGGGCGCCGCCCAGACCAGCAGCAGGGGACCCATGGTGATCAGCCCGTAGGGCCCCGCCAGAATCTCGTGGGGGAGTGAGTGCAGGCCTGCCAGGGCGGCCACCAGAGGGGCCACCAGCTTCTGGATCCGCGGATCGAGCAGGCCGGCCAGCTGGTTCGCCAGCCACACGGCGGCGACCGCCGGGCCGAGCAGGAGCAAGGAGGCGAGCACCGGGCCCAGCCAGCGGTTCTCCAGCAGCGTCGGCCGCGGCAGGCAGCGCCAGCTCAGGCAGAGCTCCATCTTGCCGGTCTCGAAGCGGGCCGGGTTCTCGAGGGCGTCGAGGATCTGCTGCCTCTGTTCGGCGCTCACCGAACGCGCATCGACCGGGATCACCTGGACCCCGCAAGCGCAGGCCAGGGACTCGACGCGCTCGCGGGAGGAAGCCTGGTGGCGGTCCGGCAGGCGATCCCAGAAGGTCAGCACCACGGCTCCGAACTTGCCCTCCACCAGCGGCAGAAGCTCGGTCAAGTCGTCCTTGGCGTGGGTGGCCGGCAGCACCAGCAGCACGACATCGCTCGTCGAGAGCTGGTTGAGGGCGAGGCGGGTGGTGATCGAATCGGACTGGCGCAGAATGCCCGGCGTATCGACGAAGGTCCGGCCGTCCGGATCCTCGAAGATCTCGCAGGAAAGCGTGGAGCCGCGGAAGTTGGCCGAGTAGGCGCTCTGGCGGGTGAGCGAGGAGATCAGCTGGGATTTCCCGGCGCTCTCCTTGCCCACCACCGCCACCACCGGCGGTGCGATTTCCGGCTTGCTCTCTGCCAGTAGAGCCATCTCGGCCATCTCTCCCGTAGCGAAACGCCCGAGGGCACCCGAGCTGGGTGCCCTCGGAGCGGGCGAACCCCGTCAGGAAGCGAGAAGGGGGGCGAGAATCATGGTGCCGTCGAGATCGATGTACACCGACCCGCCGCCCAGGTGCTGAGGCCACTGAACGTAGAAAGTGGTCGCGTAGGCGACTTGCACCGCCCGGCCTTCACGAAGAGCTGTGAGCGTGTCCCCCAAACTGGAGGTTATGCGGCCGTCTCACCCACCCTCCGCGCCAGACCACAGGGAGCCCGGAAGAAAGTCCAGGCAGCCCTCGGCATGGAATCCGCGGAGATCCTCATTCATGGTGCAACGGTCGGTGGCGGTGGCGCGCACCGGGTTGAGCAAGCTGGGGTCGTGCTTGCCCTCGCTGATCAGCTTGAACAGGCCGGGGAAGACGGCCTGCACGCCGTAGCGCACGTGGATCAGGTTCTGGTCGTAGTCGATGATGCCGAGGTTGTTCGAGGCATCGGATTCCGGGTCGATGGTGATGCAGACCTGACCCGTCTCGATGGTCTCGGTGCGGCTGACCGGGAACGGGACGCTCGCGCGCGACAACCCGTAGAGCGCGGTCACCCCGAAGGTGACCCGGCTCGAGGCCGGGCTCTCGCGCCTTCTCGCCGAGATCACGTCCCCGGTCAGGTTGATGGGTTCAACAGCCATTCGCTCACTCCTTGGACGAAGGGGCTGCGGCCTCACCAGGCCCTCCGATCGGCCGGATCGGGCCGGAACCCCCGGGGTTTCGCGCGACGGGACTTCGAGTCAGCACGGCCGAGCAGGGCTTCGCCCCCTCTCCACGACTGCCACGATCCCGATTTCGACAGCACAGTTGTCAAAGCAAGGTCGGTGCCGGCCAGCTCGGGTGCGGGCCCCAACTCGCGCGAAGCCCTCTGGATGGGCGTCCTGAGCTCGCGGCCGGCTCTCAGGAGCGGCCTCCGGCCCCCTGAACTGAGCTGCCAGCCGCTCAGGAGTGGGAGGATTTCAGCTCACTTGCCTCGCGCGAGAGGAAGGCCTCGCGCTTGAGGCCGTGCTTGGCGAGCAGAGCGGTGAGCGCCCGGCGGTGGAGACCGGCCTCCCGGGCCGCCTTCGAGACGTTGCCCCGCGACCTCCTCATCACGTTCTGCAGGTACTGAAGCTCGAAGGAGCGCAGTGCCGCAGCCTTCTGGTCGCGAAAGCAGCCGGACCCGGCGAGCGCGGCCGCCGCCGCGGGAGCTTCCAGGTCCTCGAAGAGATCCTCGGCGCCGAGCTCCGTGCCGGGCTTCTGCACCAGGGCTCGCTGGAGGCGGTTCTCGAGCTCCCGGACATTGCCCGGCCAGGCGTGTCGCTCGAGGCGGGCGAGGGCCTCCATCGAGAGGCAGCTCGGCGGGAGCCGGAGCCTCGCGGCGTGGCGGTCGAGGAAGTGGCGAGCGAGAGGGGCGATGTCCTCCGGCCGCTCGGAGAGAGCCGGCACGGCGATCCGGAAAACCGCCAGGCGGTAGTAGAGGTCCGAGCGGAAATGGCCCTCGTTGGCCGCCGAGAGCAGGGGCACGTTGGCCGCAGCCACCACGCGCACATCCGCCTTCTGCGAGCGGTTGCTCCCCACCTCGCGGTACTCGCCGCTCTGGAGAAAGCGCAGCAGCTTGGCCTGGAGGGGCAGCGGCAGGCTGGCCACCTCGTCGAGGAAGAGGGTGCCCTTGTGGGCCTCGGCGACCAGGCCCACCCGGCGGTCGAAAGCGTGGGTGAAGGCGCCCTTCAAGTGACCGAAGAGCTCGCTCTCGGCGAGCTCGCCGGGCAGGGCCGCGCAGTTGATCTCCACGAACGGGCCGCGGCAACGGCCGCTCAACTGGTGGAGGGCCCGCGCGACGAGCTCCTTGCCGGTACCGGTTTCGCCTTCCACCAGCACCGTGACGTCGTGGCGGGCGATCTGCAGCAGGGCCTCGACCGTTCGACGGAAAGCCTTCGATCGACCCACCAGCACCAGGTCTTCGCCCAGCTGGAGCCGGTCGTCCAGGGCATCGAGAGCCACTCCCTGGGCCGCGAGCCAAGCCGCGCCTTCACTCACGGCTCGCCCCTTTGCGCCGGAGGAGCCACAGGCCCACCGCCGCAGCCAGGAGCAGTGCCGCCAGGGCCAGGAGCCAAGGGCCGCCCGCACCCGCCCAACCCGCCGCTGTGGCGGCGAGTATCGACAACGCGGCGAGGATCAGAGGCCCGCCGCAGCAGACCAGAAATCCCGCCGCCACACCCACCACGCCGAGAGTGATCCATCGCCTGCCTTTGCCCGTCATGGCGTGTTCCTTCCTTCCAGCCCCCGAGACGCTCGAGGGCCGCTGCAGCGCTTCAGGAGGCCTTCTTCAAGTTCGTCTCCAGCCAGCGATCGACTTCCCAGAGCAGGTGCAGGATCGACTCTCGGGAGCGGTAGGCATGACCCTCGTAAGGCAGCATCACCAGGCGAGTCCGCGCTCCGAGGCCCTTCAGGGCGTCGAAGAAGCGCTCGCTCTGGATGGGGAAGGTGCCGGCGTTGTCGTCGGCTTCGCCGTGGATCAAGAGCAGGGGCTCCTTGATCCGGTCGGCGTAGAGGAAGGGCGACATCTGGAGGTAGACCTCTGGAGCCTGCCAGAGGGTGCGGTCTTCCCATTGGAAGCCGAACGGCGTCAGGGTGCGGTTGTAGGCCCCGCTCGCCGCGATGCCGGCGGCGAACAGATCGGTGTGCACCAGCAGGTTCGCCACGGTGAATGCGCCGTAGGAATGGCCGGCGACGGCGATCCGCTTGGGATCCGCCACGCCCAGCCGCACCACTTCGTCGACCGCAGCCTTGGCCCCCGCCACCAGCTGGGAAACGTAGCGATCGTTGGGCCGGGCGTCGCCCTCGCCGACGATCGGCAGCGCGGGGTCGTCCAGCACGGCGTAGCCGCGGGCCACCCAGAGCACCGGGGAGGACCAGTTGAGCCGGCTGAACTTGTAAGGCGAGGTGTTCACCTGGCTGGCCCCGGCCAGGGTCTTGAACTCCTGGGGATAGACCAGCATCAAGAGCGGCAGCGGCCCATCCTCCGGCTTCCAGCCCGGGGGCGTGTAGAGGGTGGCCGAGAGCGCCACGCCGTCGCCGCGCTGGTAGTGCAGCAGCTCCTTCTTGAGGCCGGCGAGCTCGGGGGCCGGGTTGGGCAGATGGGTGAGCGGCGCAAGCGTCCCGGAGCGGATGTCCTTGACGAAGAAGTTGGGCGGCTGTTCCGGCGTCTCCTGCGAGATCAGCAGCTTCTCGGCCGACGGGTCGAGGATCTCCCAGACCTTCTCGTAGTGCGGCGGCTCGGACCAGAAGAGGCGCCTCGCCTTGCCGGTCTCGAGGTTCAGGGCGTCGAGAAACGGGCGGCTGCCTTCCGGGGAAGCGCCGTCTCCGGCGAGATAGAGCTCCTGGCCGTCCGGCGAGGTGAGCAGCACCGGCCGGCCCTGCTCGTTGAGATCCTGCTGCGGCACGCCTGGGTCGTGGTAGCGATCCTCGGCCGAGCGATCGACCACCAGCCGGGGTGCCACGCCGGGTTGGCCGGGAGCGAGCCGCCAGGTACGGGTGCGACGGGTCTTCCGCCACTCCTCGCGCACCAGGGCGAGCCCGCTCGTGCCCCAGCGCGCCTCCTTGAAGCGCATGCCGAGCCGAAGGAGCTCCTGCGGCTTGCCGTCGTAGGGTGGTGCCAGCTGGTAGAGGGCATCGCGATCGCTCACCGCGGCTTCGGCGTTGCCGCCGTCCAGAGCCTCCACCCAGGTGAGGGTCGCGGGCTGGTCGGCCCGCCAGTCGAAGAAACGCGGCCCGGGCACCACGCTGTCCAGGCTCACACCCACCTGCTCGGCGAGCGGCAGCTCGGCCATGCGGCGAACCAACTTGCCCTGCCGATCCCAGATCTCGGCCCGGCTGGGGAAGCGGTCGTACTGCACCAGATAGGAGAACGGCCGCGCCAGCTGCTCCACCAACAGCCGCTTGGCATCTGGCGCGGGATCGAAGCGATAGATCATCCCAGGCTCGCCGAGCGGAGTGAGCTTGCCGTCGAGGCGGATGCGCACCAGCTGCGAGCGGGTGTAGTACTCGAAGAGAGTTTCATCCTGGGGACTGGCCAGCAGATCCGGATGGGTACGGCTGGGCGCCGCCTCCCCCTCCCCACCCTGCACGACCGGGCCCTCGGGCAGCTCGGGCGCTCGAGGAGCCGGCCCCCTACCTGCCGGGATCACGGTGGCGAGCAGGGCATCGCTGCCGGGCTCCCACACCGGCATCTGGTGGAAGACCAGGCTCAGGGGGCGGTCCCCCAGCCGCCGGGCCTTGCCACTCGCGAGCTCTACCACCCAGAGCTCGGCCTCGGCGGGAGTCTCGACCACCGCGGCCAGGTGGCTGCCGTCCGGGGAGAACTGGGCTTCGAGGATGCGGGGCGAGGCAGGCAGGCCTTCGATCGGGCGCTCGTAGCCGTCGGCCACGCGTAGCAGCTTGAGCCCCTGGTAGCCCCGCAGGCGGCTGGGCGTAGAGCTCGCCGGCCGGAAGCGCAGCCCGCCCAGGCGTAGCTCCTGGCCCACCAGCTCCGAGACCGGCGGCAGGCCGGGCAGGTCGAGCAGCAACAGCCACTGCCGGTGACGGTCCATTCGCAGCGCCGGCGTACCGGGCGCGTCGATCAACGAGATCAGCTCCGGCACGGGCTGCTGGTAGGCCCGGCTCTCGGCTCCAGCCGACGGCTCGACCAGGAACAGACTCGCAGCGATCCCCGCAAAAAGGAGGTGTTTTCTCATGGTCATCGTCCTAGGAATATTCCCACCAAAACTAAATCACTGTATATATTGGCGATGCAGTAATTCTGCTCCGACAGAGCTTCTTCGCAGGCTGTTTGAGAAACGTCTGACAATAGAGTTGCTCTAGATCTTCCAAACGGGACAGCGACGAGCGACGAGCGGTGGCCCGACGGCTCGCGATTCCTTGGTAGAAAGGCGTGAAGGAGGCGCAAGAAGGGCATAACATAGGAGCGTGAGCGCCTCAGCCGACCCTCTCGGCCCTTTCCACCCTCTGGTGCGCACCTGGTTCGCCGAGCGGATCGGCACGCCGAGCGATGCCCAGGCTCGCGCCTGGCCGGAGATCGCCGCCGGCCGCCACGTGCTGGTGACCGCGCCCACCGGCTCGGGCAAGACCCTCACTGCCTTTCTCTGGGCGATCGATCGCCTGCTCACCGGTGCCTGGGTTCCTGGCCGCCTGCGGGTGCTCTACGTTTCGCCGGCCAAGGCCCTGAACGCCGACATCCAGGTGAACCTCGAGCAACCCCTGGCCGAACTCGCCGCCCGCTTCACCGCGGCCGGAGTGGCGGCACCGCCGCTGCGCACTGCGGTTCGCAGCGGCGACACGCCCACGGCCGAGCGCCAGCGGCTGGTGCGCCACCCTCCCGAAATCCTGATCACCACGCCCGAGAGCCTCAACATCCTGCTCACTTCCAAGGGGGGGCGCAGCCTGTTCGGGGAGCTCGAAACGGTGATCCTCGACGAGATCCACGCGGTGGCTGGCAGCAAGCGGGGCGTTCACCTGGCCACCGCGGTCGAGCGGCTGGTGCGGCTTGCGGGCGAAGTGCAGCGCATCGCACTTTCGGCCACGGTCACGCCCCTCGAGCGAGTGGCGGCGCTGGTGGGGGGCTATCGGCTGGAGGGGGATCCGGTGGCTCCAGCGTACCAGCCGCGAGAGGTAGCCCTGGTGCGCTCGGCCGCCACCAAGACCTACGAAGTGCGGGTGAGCGCCGCGCCTCCAGGAGGAGCGGGCCCGGCACCCGAGGCTTCGGCGTGGGACCGCCTGGTGCCCGAACTCGCGGGGGCCATCCGCACTCATCGCTCGACCTTGCTGTTCGCCAACAGCCGGCGGGTGACCGAGAAGCTCACTCGCCTCCTGAACGAAGGCGCTGCGAGCGAGCTCGCCTACTCGCACCACGGTGCCCTCTCCAAGGAGGTGCGGGCGGTGGTGGAAGGCCGCCTGAAGCGCGGCGAGCTACCGGCCCTGGTGGCCACCAGCTCGCTCGAGCTGGGCATCGATATCGGCGACCTCGACCTGGTGGTGCTGGTGCAAACGCCCAAGTCGATCGCCTCGGCGATCCAGCGGGTGGGCCGGGCCGGCCACCGGGTGGGCGAGGTCTCCCGGGGCGTCTTTTATCCCCTCCACGATCGCGATCTGGTGAGCGCCGCGGTGGTGGCCCGGGCTCTCCTCGAGCAGGATCTCGAGGAGATTGCTCCGGTCGACGACCCTCTCGATGTGCTGGCCCAGGTGATCCTCTCGATGGTGGTGGCCGAGGACTGGCAGCTCGACGAGCTCTACGCCTTCCTGCGGGCGAGCCAGCCCTTCCACAGCCTCTCCCGGCGGGCTTTCGACCTCACGGTGGAGATGCTCGCCGGCCGCTACTCGGCGAGCCGGCTGCGCGAGCTCGCGCCGCGCATCGCCATCGACCGCTTGACCGGCCGGGCGAGCGCCAGGCCGGGCAGCGCCCAGCTGATCTACCTCTCGGGCGGCACCATCCCGGACCGCGGCTACTTCCACCTGCGCCTGGCCGAGAACCAGGCCCGCCTCGGCGAGCTCGACGAGGAGTTCGTGTGGGAGCGCTCGATCGGCGACACTTTCACCCTCGGCGCCCAGGCCTGGCGGGTCGTGCAGATCACCCACAACGACGTCTTCGTGGTGGCCGCCCGGGGCTCGGGGGCGATGGCGCCGTTCTGGCGGGCCGACGAGCTGGACCGTCGCTGGCACCTCTCCGCGCGCATCGGCCGCTTTCTCGAGTGGGCCGACGGCCAGCTGCGGAGCCCCTCCTTCCCGGCTGCGTTGGCCGAGCGCTATCACCTTGATCCCCAGGCCATCCGCGAGCTCGTCGAGCTGCTCGAGGCCCAGCGCTCGGCAACCGGCGCGTCTCTTCCCCACCGTCACCACCTGGTGGCGGAGCGAGTGGCAGGCGCCGGCCCCGGGGACGGCCGGGTGCCGGTGATCCTCCACACCGGCTGGGGCGGCACCCTCAACCGGCCCTTGGGGCTCGCCCTCGCGGCTCTGTGGGAGCACGAGAATCCCACCCTGCCGCTCGAGGTGGTGCACACCGACGACTGCCTGCAGCTGATGCTGCCGGAGGATGCCTCCGCCACCGAGCTCCTGCTGCGCTTGCCTCCCGACGAGCTCGAGCGGCTACTGCGGGGCCGGCTCGAGAACACCGGCTTCTTCGGCTCGCGCTTCCGCGAGGCGGCCGGCCGGGCCCTGCTGCTGCCCCGCGCCGGCCTCGCCCACCGCACGCCGCTCTGGCTCAATCGCCAGCGTGCCAAGCGGCTGCTCGAGGCGGTGAAGGGCCACGGCGACTTTCCGGTGCTGCTCGAGACCTGGCGCACCTGCCTCGAGGACGAGATGGAGCTTTCCGAGCTACGCCAGAGGCTCGAGGAGCTCGCCGCGGGCAAGATTCGCGTGAGCGAGGTGACCACCACCAAGGCCTCGCCCTTCGCCGCCGCCCTGGTGTGGAAGCAGACCAACATCGCCATGTACGACGACGACACCCCTCTTTCGGGGGGTGGCGGAGTGCGGCAGGACCTCTTCCAGGAGCTGCTGCGCTCTTCCCAGCTGCGACCCCGCCTCGCCGCCTCGCTGGTGGCGGAGCTCGAAGCCAAGCTGCAACGGGTGGCGCGCGGCTATGCCCCGCGGGAAGGCCGTGAGCTGGTGGAGTGGGTGAAAGAACGGCTGCTCCTGCCCGAAGGCGAGTGGCAGGCCCTGCTCGCCGCCTTCGAGCGCGACGCCCGGGGCGAGGCCACGCTCCCCGAAGCGGCTCCGGAGCTCGAGCGCCGCCTGCTGCGCCTCACCCTGCCGGCGAGCTCGGAACCCGCGCTAGCGGCCCTCGAGACGCTCCCCCGGCTCTGCCGCTGCTTGGCCCTCTCTCGGGGCGATCTCGACCTTCGCACCCTCTCCGGCGCGCCGCTCGGTGCCGAAGCCGAAGCCGCTCTCGAGAGCCTCTTCGCAGCCGAAGCCCAGGCCGGTGGCGAGGTGGCGGCCGAAGGCCTGCCCGCGCTGCTCGCCGAGTGGTCCCGGTTCTACGGGCCGTTCCCGGCGGAGCGGCCGCGCTCGCTGTTCGGACTTGCGGCGGAGACCCTGGCGGAGGTCGCCGAGAGCCTCGAGGAGGCGGGCACCTGGGTGATCGACCAGCTGGTGGCCGGCCGCGAGGGAGTGGAGATCTGCGATGCCGGCAACCTCGAGACCCTGCTGCGCTGGACCCGCGCCGCCGCCCGTCCGGCCTTCCAGGCCCTGCCGCTGGCCAAGCTGCCGCTGTTCCTCGCCAGCTTCCAGGGGCTCACGGCCCCCGGTAGCACGGTCGACGAGCTCAAGCGCCGGCTCGAGCAGCTGCTGGGCTACCCGGCTCCGGCCGGTCTCTGGGAACGGGAGATCCTGCCGGCCCGCCTGGTGCCCTACTACCCGGCCTGGCTCGATTCGCTGATGGCCGAGAGCGACCTGCTCTGGCTGGGCGTGGGCCCGGAGCGGCTGTGCTTCGCCTTCCCTGCCGACCTCGAGCTGCTGCTCGCCGCCGAGCCATCCGCTCCCGCCCGGGACGACCTCTTCCCCGAGGCGGAGCGAGGCTACGAGCTCGCCGAGCTCGCGCGGCGAACCGGCCGGCCCAGCGCCGAGCTTGCCCAGCAGCTCTGGCAGCTCGCCTGGGAAGGTCGGGCGGCGAACGACTCCTTCGCCACGCTGCGCCGGGGCATCCTGCAGCGCTTCAGGCCCGCGGCCGAGCCCGAGCCGAAGCCCCTCGCCACAGCGCGCACCGGGCGCTTCCGTTTCGACCGCTGGGCGGCGAGCCGGCCACTTTCCGGGCGCTGGTTCCCGCTCGCTCGCCCGGAGCCGCCGCCCGACGCCCTGGAGGCCGAGGAGCTCGCCAAGGAGCGCGTGCGGCTGCTTCTCGGCCGCTACGGAGTGCTGTTCCGCGAGCTTCTCGCCCGGGAGCTGCCGGCCCTCGCCTGGGGGCCCCTGTTCCGGGCGCTGCGGCGGATGGAGCTCGCCGGAGAGGTGCTCGCCGGCTACTTCTTCGAGGGGATCCCGGGGCCCCAGTTCGCTTCGCCGGGTGCCTTCCGCCGCTTGCAAGAGGGCCTTGCCGAAGACCCGGTCTACTGGCTGGGCGCGCTCGATCCGGCTTCGCCCTGCGGACTCGACCTGGCGGAGTGGCGGGGAGCCTTCCCCCGCCGCGTGCCGAGCAACCACCTGGTTTTCGAAGGCTCCCGGCAGGTGGTGGTGAGCCGCCGGGGAGGCGCCGAGCTGGAGCTCGCCCCCGGGCCCGACCATCCCCAGCTGCGGGAGTATCTCGGCTTTCTGCGGGTGCTGCTCACCCGCGAGTTCGACCCGGAGAAGGCGCTCACCGTGGAGAAGATCAACGGCGAGCCGGCCGGCCAGAGCCCGTATCTCGCGGCCCTCCGCGAGCTCTTCGGGGCGACCCGAGAGCCCCAGGGAGTGCGCCTTTTCAAGCGCTGGTAGGGCTCCGCAGGGGCGGATTGCGGCTCCGACCTCACCCCCGCCCCGCTGCAATCATCTCCAAGCCTCTATTCCTCCGCTTCTCCTTTCGAGGCTCGCCATGCCCGGACGGCCGGTACCCGCTCGGGAAGCGAGCGCGAACCCTGGAAGGAGGAAACTCGTGAACCGAAGAACCCTATGGATCACTCTCGGGTGCTGGCTGGCCCTGGCCGTCGTCGGCCTCGTGCCGGGCAGGGCCGCGGCGCAGGATCTGTTCCCGGTCGACGATCAGGCCACCCTGGCCAACTGCCTGATGCAGGACGGCGCGCCCTTCGAGGAGGGCGGCAACGTCTGCATCAAGGTGAAGAACACCTGCGACCACGTCGTCGCCGTGAACTGGAAGGTGAAAACCTACAACTTCGGTGTCCAGGCCACGCCGGTGGGCACTGCGGGCATGGGCACGGTGGCCGTCGACGCCAACTCCTCCACCAAGGTATGCGCCAAGAAGCCGGCTGCCGCCGGCACTTACTGCTTCCGGTTCTGCATCCAGAACTTCGACCAGACCCAGCCGGATGACGGCTTCTCGGACTGGCTGAACAACATCAAGGTGGCGGCGATCCGCGGTGGCGTGAAGAAGGGCAACATGGTGATCGGCGGCAGCGGCCTGGTGGACCACGACCTGGTGCTGGTGCAGGAGAACCCGCCCCTGCCCCGGGGCTGGCGCCTGGGGCTGTCGCGCACCAGTATCCCGGCTTCGAGCTTCCCGGCCACCGTGATCTACTCCATCACGGCCCCGCCCTCGGCACCCTTCGGCGAGCAGGCCACCTTCGTGGTGGCCGCGTACGACACCGTGACCGGCGACAGGGTGGGGGATGCCACGATTTCCGCCTACCTCGACGTGGTGCCGGCAACGACCGCCACCGCAGGGGTCGAGGTCGCCGAGAAGGCCAGCGGTCTGGACGCGATCGATCCGGTGCCGGTGGAGTTCGAGCCAGCGCCTCACCTGCTCTACCCCGAGGCCGAGCGGGAGCGTCCGGTTTCCGGCACCACGCTGCTCGTCGCCTGGGACAGCAACGCCACCGAGGTGGTGGCCGAGCCGAACGCCAAATTCGAGTACCTCGGCTCGGACGGCTGGGTGGCCATCAGCGGCGCTGCCTCGAGGCCGGCCAATCAGGAAATCGGCCTCGCCGCAGCGCTGTGGGATACCACCGACCTGCCCTCGGGCGATTACCTGGTGCGGGTCACCTGGACCAACCGGGCCGGCCTCTCCGGTACCGACCAGCGCGTGATCCCGGTGCGCAAGGCCCCTCAGGCGATCGCCGACGGAGTGCTTCTGGGCACGAGCCTGTTCGCGGATGCCAGCGCCTCCACCGACCCGGACAGCCCGATCACCCGCTGGGACTGGAATTTCGGCGACGGCACCACGGCCTCCGGCCCCTCGGTGAGCCATGATTTCGCGACCACGACCGGTTCCTACACGGTGAGCGTCACCACCACCGACTCCACCGGCCTCGAGAACACCGAGTACTGCGAGGCCAACCTGGACGACGTCACGTTCGTCTGCGCCGAGGTCTCCTGCGGCTGCGTGAAGATGGACATCAAGGGCGCCGGCGAGGGCCCGGGCACCACACCCCTGCCCTCGCTGCCACCGGGACACAAGACCGACCTCGGGCCGATCAACACCCTCGGCGCCGGCGCCGGTCCCCATGCCTTCCGCTATGGCTTCGAGGTCACCGCCGAACTGCAAGGCGACCCCTCCAAGTGCGACTGGCACCAATGGGTGAAGGGCGAAGGCTGGGTGGGAGGCAACACCTATCCCAAGACGGACGGCGACGGCAATACCTACCCTTCGGGTGGCTCGAGCTACGGCGACGACGGCTACGGCCCGGGCAACCCTTACGGCGGAGTGAGCGGCACGCCGCCGAAGGTGCACTGGAACGACGCTCCCGGCCTGCCCGACCTGCCCCCGGGAGCTCTGGCCGGCTCCGGCGCGGCCGGTGCGGGCTTCAAGGCCCACTTCTTCGCCATGGTCACCGGCCCCCTCGGCACCTGTACCTGCACCTGGGACATCGACATGGCCGTGGCCGCCAACGGCACCGTGACCACGCCCCCCACGATGTCGAACGAGAAGTGCAGCCCGTAAAGAGCCTCCGCTAGCACCCCCCCCGGCCACCCGAGCAGGGTGGGTGGCCGGGGGGGCAGAGCTCACCGCCCCACGTAGCGCGCTCGCGGGCGGATCAGGCGGCCGCTCTGGTATTGCTCGACGGCGTGGGCCACCAGACCGACGCTGCGGCCGAGGGCGAAGAGGGCGAGGCCGGCGCCCTGGGGGAGGTTGCAGGCGACCTCGAGGGCTGCCAGGGCGAGGTCGATGTTCGGCCGCCGGCCGGTGGAGATTGCCACCACCCGGGCGACCTCCCGCACCGTTTCGAGGGCCTCGGAGTCGGCGGCGCCGGCGTGGCCTTTCTCGGCGAGCCGCTCGAGGAGGGCCCGGGCTCGCGGATCTCCGTCGGTGTAGAGGGTGTGGCCGAAGCCGGGGAGGATCTCCCCCGAGCGCAGGCGGTCCGCCACCACCTGGGCGGCTCGGCCGGGGGAGCCCACTTCGCGCAGCAGGGCGGCGGCGCGGGGAGTGAGCCCGCCGTGGCGGTTGCCGGAAAGGGCGGCCAGGCCGGCCAACACCGCCGCATAGGGCGTGGCTCCCGCTCCTGCCACCACCCGGGCAGTGAAGGAGGAAGCGTTGAGCTCGTGGTCGGCCGAGAGCACCAGCGCCGCCTCGAGGAGCCGGGGCTCCGCCTTCCAGGCCGCGCCGAGGCCGGCCGCGATCCGGCCGGGGAGAGCTCCGGGCCTCTTGCCGCGGCCGGGCTTCGGCGCTTCGGCCCCGAGGGTGGCGGCGAGCAGGAGCAGAATGCGGGCACCCGCAGCCGCAGCGCTCTCGGGCGAGAGGTCGTAGGCCCGCAGGTCGTCCTCGGCCGCATCGAGCAGGGAGCGGGAGAGCGCCGCGATGCTGCACCCTCGGGCATCGGGCTGCGGCCAGTCGAGGGGTGAAAAGAGCGATTCGGCGGCCTGGGGGGCGTCCAGCCAGAGGAGGGCCGCCACTTTCTCGAAGCTCTCCTTCCCGGCCAGCTCGAGGGCGCTTTCGCCCCGGTAGAAAGGGCCCTCGGGGCCGATCCGCGTGAGCGCCGAGTCGAGCACCGGGGCTCCCCAGTCCAGGGCCTCGGCGGCGGCTCGGGCCGGGTCCTGCCGGTGGGCCTTCTTCCGGGCCAAGGCCTCCACATCCTCCCCGGCGTAGAGCCTGGACCGAGGATCCCCGGGTGCTGCCTGGGAGCGGATCTGCCCGCGACTGACATAGGCGTAGAGCGTGGCGAGGGAGACTCCCAGCCGGGCGGCGGCCTCCCGGGCAGTGAACAGGGCTGGCTTCATAGATTGATTCTACGATCAAGATTGACAATCTATCCACTCGGGCCTAGGGTGAGCTCGAGAGGAACCCACCATGAGCCCCTTCGACACCGACCACCCCGAGTACTTCGAGAGCACCTTTCCCCGCCACGGCTTCCCTCTCTACCGCTGGGCCGAGCGGCCACCGGATCTTCCCGCCGCTGCCTGGACCACCGAAACCACCCACCGGGACGGCCAGCAGGGCGGGCTGCCTCTCGACTTCGAGGCGAGCCTCGCGGTGTACGAACTGCTCTGCGCCTTCACCGGCAGCTCGGGCGCGATCCGCCAGGCGGAGTTCTTCGTCTACCGGCCGAGCGATCGCGCCGCCCTGGAGGCCGCCCTCGAACGCTACGAGAGCGGCGCCCCGATCGAGCCCACCACCTGGATCCGCGCCACCGCCAAGGACGTGGCCCTGATTCGCGAGCTCGGTGTGCGCGAAACCGGCATGCTGGCTTCCGCTTCGGACTACCACACCTTCCACAAATTCAGCCCGGGCGGCCGCGCCCGCGCCGCCGAGGTGTACCTCGACGCCGTGCGCCGCACCCTCGACGCCGGCATCCGCCCCCGCCTGCACCTCGAGGACGTCACCCGCGCGCCCCTCGAGTTCGTGGCGCCGTTCGTCGAGGCCGTGCTCACCGTCTGCGAGCAGGCCGGGCAGCGGCCCAAGCTCCGCCTCTGCGACACCCTGGGCCTCGGCCTGCCGGACGAGAACGTCGAGCTACCGCGGAGCGTGCCCCGTTGGGTGCGCCGCCTGCGCCAGCTGGGCCTCGAAGCCGAGGAGCTCGAGTTCCACCCCCACAACGACACCGGCTTGGTGGTGGCCAACTGCCTGGCCGCTGTGCGCGCCGGCTGTGCGGTGGTGAACGGCACCTGTCTGGGCAAGGGCGAGCGCACCGGCAACGCTCCCCTCGAGCAGGTGCTGCTCCACCTCTGCGGCATGGGCTATTTCGACACCGTCGCACCGGATTTCCGGGCTCTCGGCCGCCTGGCGGAGCTCTATGCGAAGTTGGGCGAGCCGGTGCCGCCGCGCTATCCGCTCTACGGCCGCGACGCCCACCGCACCCGCGCCGGGGTGCACGCGGACGGCCTCAACAAGTTCTGGTGGATGTACGCGCCGTTCAACGTGCCGGAGCTGCTGGGCCGGCCGCTCGAGGTTTCGCTCACCGCCGACTCCGGCACGGCCGGCGTGGTGTTCCTTTTGAAGCAGCACCTGGGGCTGGAGCTGGCGAAGGATCATCCGCTCGTCGCCGAGCTCCACGGCTGGCTCACGCAGGAGTTCGAGGCCGGCCGGCAGACCAGCGTGGAATGGGAAGAGCTGGCGCCGAAGGTGGACCAGGCTCTCGGCCGGCGGCTAGGCACCTCAGCCGCCGGCGGGAGGGGGGCTAGCGAGGCACCCAGAGCAAGGGATCGAACTTGCGTTGAAGGCCGGAGTCTCCGTCGTTGATGAAGCTCGAGCCGTTGATCGGCCTAGAACGCTCGCCCACGTTGAGCAGCTCACCCGGCAGGGTGCCCCCCTGGTCGGAGAAGTGCTCCACCACGCAGCCGTAGAAGACGTCCGAAGCCACCGCCGTCAGGTAGGCCCAGAGGTAGTAGTTCGGCGGGTCCTGGAAGAGGAAGTAGAAGTCGATCGCCGAGAAGGTGCTGTAGATCACCCAGTCCTGGAGAATCGGCTGGCCTTCTGGATTGTAGCCAAGGTACGTGGAGTGCTTGGAGTACGACAGCGCAAGCGGGAGGTGGGTTCCCGGCGGCACCGGCTGATAGGGCGTGGCGTACGCGCTGTGATCGAAACCGAAGGTAAATTCATGGGCGGCCGTGTAGTAGTCGTAGGCCGCGTAGGCACCCGGGTTATTGGCCGAGGCGAGGGGGGCTGCCACCAGCACCGCCGAGCGCTCGTTGTCGAGCGCGTGGGGGTGAGCCAGCAGATGAACTCCCAAGTCCACCCCCGGGCCCACCCCGTACCAAGAGAGGGCATAGAGAGAAGCATCGCAGAAGAAGCTGATCTCCAGCCCATCGTCGCGGTTCCACAGCGAGAGGTAGTCGATCTGCACCAGCTGGAAGGGAGTGCCGGTGCCGTAGGAGACTCCCACCGGCGTCACCCGATAGTGGATGAACGGCGGCACTCGCGAGGCGAGAGTCGTAGGTGTCTGGGGCAGCGAGTCGGCGAAGCGGCTCATGCTGGTGCCCGCGTTCTCCCCGGCCGAGACGAAGTAGGCCGGGGCGAAGGCCCAGGCCAGGTTTTCCTCCAAGGAGTCCGACAGGCCGTCGAGGTCGGCGTCCGGGCCGGCCACCGCGTTCACCTGAACCGTCATCCCGGCCGTGGCTTGGGCGCCGTGGCTATCCGTGGCGGTGACCGATACCGAGTAGCTGCCGGGGTTGAAGTAGACATGGTTCACCGAGCCGCCGGCACCCGTGCCGCCGTCGCCGAAGCTCCAGCCGTAGGAGACGATGGTGTCGCCCGGGTCCGGATCGCTGCCGCTGGCGTTGAACGACACCGTGAGCGGCGCCGTGCCCGCCGCCGGGCTAGCCCCCACCGCCACGCTCGGCGGGTGGTTGGTGTCGCCACCGCCGCCGGACACCGTGATCACCACCCAGCCCGTGGCCGAGTCGCCGGCATCGTCCGAGACCCAGAGGGAGGCGTAGTAGGTGCCCGGAGAAGTGTAGGTGTGGTAGGGGGACGGGTCGCTCGCCCAGCCACCGTCGCCGAAGTCCCACCACCAGCTGGCGATGTAGCCGTCCCAGTCGTAGGCGTTGTCATAGAACTGCACGCCGAGCGGGGCCGCGCCCGAAGTCGGGGTAGCACTGGGATAGGCCTCGGGTGGCTGGTTGAAGCCGCATTCGCGTTCCCGCTCACAGGGCCGCCGGCTCGCGCTCGAGCCGGGCAGTTTGGGAGCCGTCGTTTCTGCGGCTGCGCCGTCGACCCGTCGGGCGAGCGGCGCAAGCGGCAGTGGCCTCTGGGGCGCTGCCGCCGCGCGGCTGCGCTCTCTCGCCTCGGCCTGGGCCAGGACCCAGGAGAGGTAAGCGTGAAAGCCGGTCAGGATCTCCTTCTGCTTCTCGGGAGAAAGGGCGTTCCAGGCCGCGAGAGCCTCGGGGGTCATCCGCCGGGCCTGAGGCGGCAAGGCGGTTCTCGGCGGTGCGAGCTGAAGCTCGGCGGGAGCTCCGGCCACCACCGAGGCAGTCTCCTGGCCCAGGGCAGGCACGCCGGAGGTGGCGAGCAGAGTAAGACAGACCAGGTGCACTTTTCTCATGTGAACACTCCCGACCCGCTAGCGTAAGGAAAACGTCCAAGAACAGGATGACTGCTGCGCGCTTATTAGCAATTGTAGCTCGCTATGTAGGTTGTCGCGGCCTGTTCTGGACCGAGAACCCCCCACCCCATGAGCCTCTTGGCCGAGCTCTAGGGGCCGGCGGCTAGGCATCCCCGCCGCCGGCAGGGAAGGGGACTAGCGAGGCACCCAGAGCAACGGGCTGAGCTTGCTTCGGATGCCGGAGTTGGTGTCGTTGATGAAGCTCGAGCCGTTGATCGGCCGCGAGAGCTCGCCCACGTTCAAGAGCTCGCCGGGCAGGCTGCCGCCTTGGTTCGTGAAGTGCTCCACCACGCAGCCGTAGAAGACGTCGGTCGCCACCGCCGTGAAGTAGGACCAGGAGTAGTAGTCCGGCGGATATTGGAACAGGAAGTAGGAGTCGATCGCCGCGAAGGTGCTGGCGATCACCCAGCTCTGGAAGATCGGCAGGCCGTTCGGGTCGATGCCCAGGTAGGTGGCGTGCTTGGCCCTGGAGAGGGCCATGGCGAAATGGGTTCCCGGCGGCACCGGCTGGCTGGGCGTGGCGTAGGTGCTGTGGTCGAAGAACGGTGTGTTCTCGTGGGCGGCCAGATAGTAGTCGTAGGCCGCGTAGGCGTTGGGGTTGTCCGCCGAAGCAAGCGGCGCCGCCACCAGCACGGCGGTGCGCTCGTTGTCGAGGTCGTGGGCGTTTCTCACCAGATAGAGCACCCCGTCCACGCCCAGGCCGATCAAGCCCAGAGTCGCCAGCGAGACGTTGCAGAAAGTGCTGAGCTGGAGGCCGTCGTCGCGGTTCCACAGCGAGAGGTAGTCGATCTGCACCAGCTGGGTGGGAACGCCGGTGGCGTAGGAGACACCCACCGGTGTCACCCGGTAGTGGATGAAGGGCGGCACCCGCGAGCCGAGATAGCTGACCGTCTGGGGGATCGAGTCCGCGAAGTGGGCGAAGCTGGTGCCGCTCGCCTCACCGCCGGAGACGAAGTAGCCGGGGGCGAAAGCCTGCGCCAGGCTCACCTCCAACGAATCGGAAAGGCCGTCGAGGTCGGAATCGGTTCCGGCCACGGCATTGCCCTGGGCGAGCTTCTCGGCCCCGCCCTGGGCGCCGACCGCAGCTCTGGGATCTACGCGCAGAGCGATCGGCGACAGCGGCACCGGCTGGCCGGCGGAAGCCGCCTCGCGGCTCCGCTCTTGAGCTTCGGCGTCGGCCAGGGCCTGGGCGAGGTGGGCCTGGAAGCCCGCGAGGATGGCCTTCCTTTTCTCGGGCGAGAGGGCATTCCAGGCCGCGAGGGCTTCGGGGGTCATGGTCCGCGCTTGCGGCGCCCTCGAGATGCGCGGTGGCGCGAGTTCGAGCCCGGCGCCAACGCCGGGGGCCAACGTCGGAGGCTTCTGAGCTCCGGCCGCCAGGCCGAGGGTGAGGAGAAGAGCGAGACTGAGCAGGGGTATTTTTCTCATGTTGAGTCCTCCCAGAAGCAAGAGTCCGGAGACGGCTCGAAACGTGACACCTTCTTGAGTCGTAGTCACTTCCGAGTTTTCACGAATTTTACTCTCACCCTTCTCGGAGGAAGGGCAGCGCCGGATCAGGGCGATCCGGCGCCGCGTCTCGCTTCAGCGGCCGAGCTGCTCGAGAACTTCCGGCTTCTCCTCGTCCATCGCTCCCACGCCGTGGCAGAAGGAGCAATCCTGCGAGAGGGTGGTGCCGTCCTCGGTGGCGTGCTCGTCGTCGTGGCAGCGGAAACAGCCGGGAGAGCTGTCGTGACCGAGGTGGGTGGGGTAAGTGCCCCAGCTCACCTTCATGGCCGGGAAGACGTTCGCCGCCCACAGATCCCCCAGCTCCTTGGCCGCTTCCTGGATCTTGGCGGCCTGCTCTGCCGCCTTGTCCGGGTACTTCTCACGGTAGAAGGTCGCAAGCTCGGTACCGATGGTCTGGTGCGCCGCGGCGGCGGAGGGGTACTCGGCGGTGATCAGCTTCATGCCCTCCTGACGCAGTGAGGGTAAGGAACGGTCCAGTCTCCCCTGCGAGAAGGCGAGGTCGAGTTCCTTCTCGGCGGTGCGGAAGGTATGGGCCGGGCGGTTGTGGCAGTCGAGGCAGTCCATGGTGCGCCAGGCGGCGCCCTTGAGCTCGGCCGCCGTCGCTTCCGGCGCCTTGAAGCGCTTCACCTTGCCGTCCGCGGTGGTGACCTCGATGGCGCCCACCTTGTCCCGAGAGGCATTGGTCTCGAAGCGGATCTGCACATCCGGCCGGGCATGCCAGTGGATGGTGTGACGCAACAGCAGCACCGTCTTGGTGGAGGTGTTCGCTTCATCCTCGGCGAATTTCTCGATCACCTTCAGGCGGTCGGCCTTGAAGGTGGCGTCCACCGAATGGCATTCCGAGCAGATCTCCGAGGCCTTGCGGAAGCCTTCCACCGGCACCGGCACCGGGCGGTGGTAGCCGCCGAAGGTCACCAGGGCGAGCTGCCGTGTGCCGTTCAGCTTGGCTTTCAAGAACGATGAAGCTCCCGGCCCGATATGGCAGCCCACACAGGGCACCTGGGCGTGGGCGAAGCGCAGGTGGGCGGTGCCTTCGGGCTCCATCACAGTGTGGCAGGCGTTGGCGCAGAACTCGCGGGACTCCATGGTCTTGAGCCCGCGGAAGGTCACCGCCGAGAGGATCACCACGTTGGTCGCCGTCAGCGCCACCAGGCCGAGCATCAGGTTGCGGGTGCGCGGCCGGTTGAAGTCGATCACCGGCAGGGCCGGCGGCTCCTGGCCCTCGGCCGCCGCGCGGGCACGGCGGCGGCGGTCGAGCTGGATGCCTACGGGGATCAGGGCCAGGCCCACCAGGAAGAAGGCGGGCAGCACCAGGAGGGTGATCAGGCCCATGTAGGGGCCGGCCGGCCAACCGGCCAGCTCCAACACCAGGAGGGAAACCAGGAGCGTGCCGGAGGCGGTGACGATCGCCGCTCCGAAGGCGCTCAGGGGATGCCTGGAAACGGCGCGGATCAGCCCGGCGAAGAACTTGGCGGGAGAGAAGAACCTGGCCACGGCTCACCTCCGCCTACGCGGCGGCCTTCTTCTGTACCTTGAGCCAGTCGATCAGCACCTTGAGCTCGTCGTCGGTGCCCTTGAACTCGAACTTGTGCAGCTTGCCTTCGATCTTCTCTTGCTTGCGGACGTATTTGCCCACCAGGGCGGGATCGAGCTTCTCCACCACGCCGCCGAGATCCGGCCCACGCAGCTTCTCGTTCTGCGCCTTGGCCTCGATGCCGGCCGTCTGGATCGCATGGCAGTTGTTGCACTTCTGGGCCAGGAACACCGCCTTGCCGTCCGGCGCGGCGGCGGCATAGGCCTTCTGAGAGACGGGGACGAAGGCGGTAGCCAGGGCCAGCATCGACACCACGAAGGCTCCCAGCATCACGGACCAGAGACTCGACTTGATTTTCACGGACGTTCTCCCTTGGCATTTCTTCCCACTATGAAGCAGAGCTTGTCGCAGAAGGGGCCCTAGCTTCAACTTCTACCCGGGCGGCCGGCCACTATCCCAGGGGGCGGGCCCCGCTGCCCCCGGCGATCCGGCCCGGCGGACCTACCCCGATTCGCCTTGACGCACCCTGGCAAACCGGTGTACCACTCTCGCGACGATTCACCCTGAAGGGAGGACTTGAGTGAGCGATTCCGAAGAGCTCGGCGACGACCTGGGAATGGAAGGGACCGGGCGCCAGAAGATCCGCACCTTTGACGTGGTGGTCACGGAGGTGATCCGCGAGACCGCCGACACCTCCACGATCGTGCTATTCGCCGGCGGCCAGAAGATCCCCTACCTGGCGGGCCAGTTCATCACCATCCGCCCGGAGCAGTTCCCGGCCCTCGAGCGGTTCTGCGCTTTCTTCCGCGACGTCAAGGGCAAGCCCGAGCCGCCGCGGGCCTACTCGCTCTACTCCTCGCCCCACGAGGCCGATCTTTCCTTCACCGTCAAGGCCGAAGAGTACGTTTCCGGCCTCACCGAGTATCCTCCTCTGCTCTCCCCCTTCCTCACCTATCGGCTCACGCCGGGCACTCGGATGACGGTGCGCGGGATCGGCGGCCCCTACGCCATGGATCGCAGCGTGGAAGAGCAGACCGATCACGTGGTGCACATCTGCGCCGGCTCCGGGATCGTGCCCAACATGAGCATGATCAAGTGGGCGCTCGCCACCGACTTGAACGTGCGCCACACGTTGATCTACGGCAACAAGACCTGGAGCGACATCATCTACCGCAAGGAGCTCGAGGAGCTCGAGAAGCAGCACCCCGACAAGCTGCGGGTGCTGCACACGATCTCCCGCGAGAAGGACGTCTCGCGCTACGGCGCCAACTACCGGGTGGGCCGGGTGGGCGAGGAGATGATCTCCGAGGTGATCCGGGACCCGAACGCCGTGGCGGTGTTCACCTGCGGACCGGCGATCACCCCCTGGGACCGCAAGGCCGCGAAGGCCAAGGGCGTCGAGCCCACCCCCCGCTTCCTGGAGACGACACTCGCCGCCCTCAAGGCGATTGGCCTGCCCAAGGATCGCCTGCACCGGGAAAGCTACGGCTGATCCACGAGCTGGGGCGCTCGGCTCGCCTGCTGGCGGTTGCGCCACCAGGAGGCGAGCAGGGCGAGCCCCAGCAAGCCCGCGATCACGCCCAGGGAGATCCCGGCGGGCACCTTGAAGACGTCGATCATCGTCATCTTGACCCCCACGAAGGTGAGGATCAGGGCGAGCGCCGGCTTCAGATAGGTGAACTTCGCCACCGCTCCCGCGAGCAGGAAGTACAGCGAGCGCAGGCCCAGGATGGCGAAGACGTTCGAGGTGAAGACCAGGAACGGGTCCTCGGTGATGGCGAAGATCGCCGGAATCGAATCCACCGCGAAGACCAGGTCGGTGGCCTCGACCAGGACCAGCACCAGGAACAGCGGAGTGAAGAGCAGCTTGCCCTCGCGGCGAATCCAGAAGGCCTCGCCCTGGTAGTCCTTGGCGATCGGCAGAACGCGCCCCAGGAGCCGCAACAGCGGATTCTTCTCCGGGTCCATCTCCCGCTGGCGCAGCACCAGCATCTTGATCCCGGTCACCACCAGGAAGGCTCCGAACACGTAGAGCACCCAGTGGAAGCGCTCGATCAGCAAGGAGCCCACGCCGATCAAAGCACCGCGCATCACGAGGGCCCCCAGGATGCCCCAGAACAGCACCCGATGCTGCAGCTTCTCGGGCACCTTGAAGGCGGTGAAAAGCAGCACGAAAACGAAGAGGTTGTCCACCGACAAGGACTTCTCGATCAAATAGCCGGTGGCGAATTCGAGGCCGGCCTCGGGGCCTCGCCAGAGGTAGACGAGGCCGTTGAAGATCAAGGCGAGCGCCACCCAGACGGCGCTCCAGACGGCAGCCTCGCGGACCGAGACGACATGGGCCCGGCGGTGGAAGACGCCGAGGTCGATCGCCAGCATGGCGAGGATGAAGGCCAGAAAACCGGCCCAGGCGACGAGCGGAACTTCGTACATGGAGGAGGCTCCCCGAGCCGAGGGCTCGCGCGGAGCCCCGAATGGCGAAACCCACGGCCCTGTGGCTTCGTGGTGGTCTCGCCTCTAGGCTTGCCAGGAGGTGGCCGGGCTTCCGGACTGAGCCGGAGGACCGTGTTGACGACCGACCTCTGCCCGCGTTGGCGGGAGGCTACTCCCCAACCGATTCGCGGTTCTCAACAACCCGCCTGTCGCGGCTATTCCCGCTCGCTCAGGAAATCGGCAGCTTGGCCAGGAAGAAGGCGGCGGTGCGGGCGTCCGGGAAGCGTTCCTCGGGGCTCTTGGCCATCAGCTTCTCGACCAGCGCCTTCCAGGGCAAGGGCAGCTCCGGGCGCAATTCCAGCAAATTGGGAGGCGGCGCCTGCAGGTGGTCGAGCACGATCGCCGCGGCGCCCGGGCCCAGGAAGGGTTCCCTCCCGGCGAGCAGGGTGAAAGTGAGCACCCCCAGCGAGTAGAGATCCGAACGGCCGTCCAGCAGCTCGCCGCGGATCTGCTCCGGGGACATGTAGAGCGGTGTGCCCACGGCGAAACCGGTACGGGTGAGCCGAGGGTCCCCCTCGGCCATGCGGGCGATTCCGAAATCCAGGATCTTCAGGTGCCGGCTGGTCAGGAAGAGGTTGCTCGGCTTCAGGTCCCGGTGCACCACCTCGAGGGCGTGGGCTTCGGCCAGCCCGGCCAGAACCTCGGTGAGCACGGACCGCACCCGTGCCAGCGAGAGTTGCTTGCCGCGGCCGATCAAAGTGTCGAGCCCCACGCCCTCCAGCAGCTCCATGGTGACGAAGAGGCCGCCGTCCATGCGGCCGATGTCGAACACCCGCACCACGTTGGGATGGGTGATGCGCCGGCAGATCTGCACCTCGCGCAGCAGCCGCTCCTCCTCCTTGCCATCGCGCTCCGGGCCCTCGAGCAGCGTCTTGATCGCCACCTGGTCCCCCAGCTCACGATCGAAGGCCCGGTACACGCAGCCCATGCCGCCGCGGCCGAGCTCGGCGCGGATCTCGTACCGCCCGGCGAGCAGAGTGCCCGGGCGGATCCCGGACACCGGGGATCTGGGCTCCAGGCGGGTCGGCTCCGCGCCCGGTTGGGGAGGCGGGGCCGACGCAGCCTGGCGACCGAGCTCCACGAGGCGAGTCGGGGCGTCCCGGTGATCCCGCCTCAGGGCGATCAGCTTCTGATAGGCGCTCGCCGCTTCGTCGCGCTTGCCCAGGGCCTCGTTGGCTCGGCCTTCCCAGTACAGCCGTTCCAGGTTGGCCTCGAGCCCGCCCCCGGCGGCCGGCGAGAGCATTCGCAAGCGTTGCAGGGCGGCACCCGGCAGCCCTTCCTCGAGCAGCAAAGGCACCAGCAGCAGCGTGGCCGGCTCGAACTCGCTGCCTCCCACCGCCACCTGCTGGAGCGCCCGGGCGGCCTGCGAGCGATCTCCCACCGCGAGGAAATGCCGTGAGGCCTCGAGATAGCGCCCGGCCTGGACATAGGCCGTGGCGGCAGCCCCCGCCTCGCCCGCGCGGGCCAGGCATTCCGCGGCCTGGGCCGCATTTCCACCGAGCTCGAAGCAGCGCCCTGCCTCGGCGAAACGGCCGGCTCGCTTCCAGGCCTGGGCCGCACGATCGAACTCGCGGCAGGCCTGCCACTGCTGGGCCGCCGACGGCAGATCTCCGGCCGTCTCGAAGGCGGCTGCAGCCTCCCTCGCCTCACCCAGGCTGGCGAGAATCCGCGCCGCCTGGGCACTGTCGCCACTTTCCAGGTGGACCCGCGCCAGGATCCGAGGGTCGAGCCCACGCGCTCGGCCCACCAGGCGACGCGCTTCCCGCGCCTCGCCGGCCTCGAGGTAGGCATCGATGGCGCGCTCCACCTCGCCGGCCTTCTCGAGCAGGCGGGCCGCCCGGCCCATCAGCTTCCAGGCCCGCAGCAGGGCCACCGCCTCCTGGCTCCGGCCGAGCCGGGCGAGGATCTCGGCCCGGCGCAGGTCGAGATCCCGCCGCGCCGCCTCGGCGCTGGCCCCTGCCCGGGCTCCGCTCTGCACTAGCTGCCGGGCCTGTGCCTCGAGCACCCGCAGAGCGTCGTCGAAGCGGCCGATGCGCTCGTAGTAGAGCGCTGCCTGCTCGTACTCCCGCGCTCGCTCGTAGTGGCTCGCCGCTCGCGGCAGATCCCGCAGGCGGGCGGCGATCATCGCGGCCTGGGGCCAGGCCCCGGCGGCCTCGAAGAGCAACAGGGCCTCCTCGGCATGGCCGGCGGAGAGCAGCAGCTGAGCCGCATGGGTCGGGGCCGACTCTCGATAGGCCTCGGCCGCGCTGCCCAAGGCGCCGGACAAGAACAGCTCCACCGCCCGCGGCACCTGGCGCAGCTCGAGAGCCAGCCGCCCGGCCTGCTTCCAGCTGCCGGCGCGGGCGAAAAGGTCCAGGGCCTTGTCCTTCCGGCCCTCGCGGAGATGGATCTCCGCCAGCTGTTGGTGGTCCCGGGTCAACAGCGCTGCCAGGCGCGACTTTTCGCTCATCGACGGTAGCTTCGTGGATCAGAATCCGCAGTAGAGCAAGTATATCGCGTGCCTTGCAACGGCACGAACAAGCTTCAACGGGCGGGAGGTGCGCTGCTGACGGTTCTCGCCTTGAGGCCGCGCCGGGCAAGGGCCACGGCGACCGGGCCCGGCTCGCCGCTCGCCGCTCGGCCTTGGGGGTAGTAGGTGAGCAAGTAGGCGCTGCGCAACTCGGCTTCGATCTGCCGGTAGACGGGGCCCACGTCCTCGCGGGTACTGACGAAATAGACCCGCCCGCCGCCCGCCTTCGCCACTCGCTCCAGGCGCGAGATGAACAGGCGCGTCTGGAAGTCGCGTCCGCTCGAGCGGGCCGCTTCGTTGTTGACGATCACCAGATAGACCGGCGCCCCCACGGAGCGGACCTTGCGGTAGCAATCCGCGAAGGCCCGGGAGCCGTCGTCGTCGGCGCCGTCCGAGAGCAGCACCAGGGCACGCTTGCCGCGGGCCTTCTCGAGCTCGCCGAGGCTGTAGGTGATCGAAGCCCAGAGCGGTGTGGTGCCGGAGGCCTCGAGGCCGGCCAGGGCGTCCGAGACTTCGAAGAGGTCCCCCGTGGTGGGCTCCACCAGCTCCGGCCGCGGCCCGAAACCCACCAGGAAGGCGCGATCGCGACCCCGGCTCAGGCCTTCGAGCAGGCCCCGCGCGGCGTTGGCCACCACGCCCAGCTTGGCGAACATGCTCGCCGAGGTATCCACCGCCAGACCGACCGTGATCGGCAGCTCGCGGCTATCCGTGGCGGACTCGAGGGTCTGGGCGACGTCGCCTTCGCGCACCACGAAGTCGCTCTTGGCGAGGCCGGGAACCGGCCGGCCGGCGGCGTCGGTCACCACCACGTAGAGCTCGGCGAGCCGCACCTCCACGGTTTCGCCGAATCTGCCGCCGCCTTCGGCCTCCTGGGAGGACGGCGGCGCCGGCTTCGGGGGCGGTGGCTCGCCGGTACCTGCGGCGGCAAGGGCCAGCGACCCGGCCAGCGCCGCGCCGACGATCCACACTCCCGGAGCCTTCTCGCCTCGCAAGCTCGTCTCCCTCGCCACTCAAGTGGCCTCAGTTTCGCATGGCCGGGACGCATGCTGCGTGCCACCCCCGCCTTGCTCCTGCTCGCCGTCGCCATGCCTGCGACCGCCCAGCCAACGGGCCGCCTCTCTTCGCTCGACCGCACCACCCTCTCTCGTGCCGACGCTGTGCTCTCCGGCGAACAGGATGCCGGAGAGTTGGTGGTGGAGGCCTCCTTCTACCCTAGCCAGATCGAGAGCGACAGCCAGATTGGCACGCTCTCCGTTTCGGTAGACCTCGCTCCGTTCGAGGGCCACGCCGTTTTGCCCAAGCTCCAGGTGACCCTGGTGCTCGAGGACCGCGAGGGCGAAACGTTGATCCGCCGCGAGGCCTTCAGCCCGGCGAACAAGGCCGGCGCCCAGACCTGGAGCCTCAACGCAACCCTCGAGCTTCCCGCCGAGATGCGAGACCTGGTGGTGCTGGTCGAGGCCCAGGAAGGCAATCTCTGGGGCGGGGCCCCGGCCGAGATTCTCGACGAACCCGCGGAGCTCGACCAGAGTGCCGCTTTCTCGATCCGCCCCGGCGTGTGGTCCGTGCGCGGCGACGCGATCGCGGCCCAGCGGGCGCCGGCTCCGTCTGCCCCCTCCGCGCCTGCCCTACCGGCCGACAGCGGCTCGACTCCACCTCCGGCCCCGGGCGCCGGCTCCGGCTTGCCTCCTGCGGTCGCGGCCCCGGTTCCGATCGCTCCCACCACCGGCCCGAGTTCGGTGATCCGCCTGCTGCCGCCCCGGGGCAAGCGGCTCTCCGGAGAGGTTCCGTTCGAGCCGCTGCTGGGGGACATCTCGGTGCAGAAGGTGGCTTACCAGATCGACGGCAAGACCGTCGCCACCAAGGAGCGTGAGCCCTTCGTCGCCCGGCTGGTGCTCGCCGGGCGCGATCACCCCCAGACCGTGACCGCCATCGCCTACGATGCCAGGGGCCTCGAGCTGGGGCGAGATTCCCTGGCGGTCAACCAGGTGACCAAGAGCTTCAAGGTGAAGCTCGTCGAAGTGGGCAACAAGGCCCCGAACGGCGACCTCGCTGTGGAAGCCCAGGTCACTCTCGCTCCCGGCGAGCGCCTCGACAAAGTGGAGCTCTGGGCCGGCGACCAGCTGCTCGGGCGGGGTTCGGCGGCGCCCCTCAGAGCCACCGTCAAAGCGGCCCAGCTGGCAAGTACCGCCTTCCTGCGGGCTGCCGCCGCCTTGACCGACGGCCGGGCCGTGGAAGACGTCCGCCTGCTCCAGGACGGCGGCCTGGTGGAGAACGTGGAGGTCAACCTGGTCGAGCTCTACAGCGTGGTCACCGACCGCCAGGGCCACCCGGTCAAGGACCTCGCCAAGAAGGACTTCACCGTCAAGCTCGACGGCAAGAAGCAGAACCTCGAGAGAGTGGCCTTCGCCACCGAGGTGCCACTCTACCTGGGCCTGCTGGTAGACAACTCGGGCTCCATGGACGTGCTGCTCGAAGACGCCAAACAGGCAGCCGCCCAATTCCTCGACAGCGTGCTCTCTCCGACCGACCGCGCTTTCCTGGTGTCCTTCTCGGACCGCCCCACCCTGCGCCACCGGGCCACCGGCAACGTCATGGAGCTGGTGGACAGCTTCGTGGGCATGCGCGCGGAAGGCTCGACCGCCCTCTACGACACCATCCTCTTCTCGCTCATGGAGTTCGTGGGCAGCCCCGGCCGCCGCGCCCTGGTCCTGATGACCGACGGCTCCGATACCCAGAGCCGCCTGGGCCCCAACCGGGTGATCCAGTACGCCCGGCGCCTGGGCGTGCCGGTGTACATGATCGTGCTCGGCGGCCGCCGGGCGCTCAACGGCTCGGCTTCGATGGAAGTCACCGCCATCGCCAAGGAGACCGGTGGCAAGGTGTATTACCCCGAGGACGTCGGCGGCCTGCGCCAGGCCTACGCCGAGGTCAACGATGAGCTGCGCAGCCAGTACCTGCTGACCTTCTACACCGAGCGCGAGATCACCCCCGAGGATCGCCGATCGGTCGACATCGACGTCTCCCGCTCGGGCCTCGACGCCCGGCTGGTGATCAAGCCCTGAGGGGCTGCGACAGGCCTACCATCGCAGGCTCACCGCGACTCCCTGCCCGTGCCGGCTCCAGGCGGGAGTGATCGAGACATCGAGATCCTCCCGCCCCGGCCGGTGCCTGCGCACCGTCCAGCGCCCGATCGAGGCGCCGATCAAGGCCCCGGCCAGGACATCGGACGCCCAATGAGCGTCGAGCTCCAGCCGCTGGTAGGAAACCACTCCCGCGGCGGCCCACCACAGGGCTTTCGCCCAGCGAGACTCGCTGTGCGCCGCGAACACGGCGGCGACCGTGAAGGCCTGAGCCGCCTCTCCCGAGGGGAACGACGTCCCACCCGAAAAGAGCCGGAAACGGCTCGAGGAAGCGCCCGAGTTCGGCCGGCTGCGGCCGAAGGTCCCCTTGAGCGCCGGCACCACCAGCCCCGAGGTGAGGAAGCTGGCCTCGGCCGCGTCGCGCGCGGCCTCCTGCCACTCCGGGCGGTGGAAGGCCTTGCCGGCCAGATAGGCGAGGCCCACCACGGCCAGGCTTCCTTCCTGCCCCAGGGGGCGGATCTTGCTCGCGTTGCCGTCGCCTCCATCGGCGATGGAGCCGCGCAGGGCATGGCGAATCTGCCCGTCGAACTGGTGCACCACGGCCACCGCCATCAACCCGAGGCCGAAGCGGGCCCACTGCGAACGGCGCCAGTACCTCGGCGCCTCGAGCAGGGCGAGGCTGTCCTGGCTGAAGATCCGAAACACATTGGCTTGCCGTTGGACGGGCCCCTGGGGCAGCTGGACGGCCCCGGCGGGCGGGGCTTGAGCCGGCGTCGCGGGCAGGAGGTGGAACGCTCTGGCCGGAGCCTGGCGATCGAGACCGAGCGAGAAGCCGCTCGTGGGCGGCGGTGCTACGGCTTGGACTTCGCCCCCGACCAACAAAGAGGCCAACAGCAGGCCTCGCCTCGCCAAGGCAGCTCTCATGCGCTTCCTCTCTCGAGCCCGCTATTGGACTCTCCGCCCACTCTGCACTCGGCCCCTGAACAAAAGCTGAACAAGCCGGCGCCGCGGCTCCCGCTCCCCAGGCCCGAGAAAACTCTTGGGTCTCTTATCGCTGCGGGCGAGTTCTCTCGCTTCTCAAGACAGGAGGAAGGGGAGCCCCGGTAGCCGACGGCAGCTCCCCCCACGCCTGGCTCGGGCGACTGGGGTGCCGCCGAGGCCGCTCTCGGCGCAGCCGCCCTGGAAGCCCACTTCCCCTCCCGGGGCCCTCGCCCCCGAAAGCGAGGGTTCCGGGACTTTTTTTCTCTCCCGCCTCCGATCGCTGCCCCGGGTGAAATTTTCCTGAAGGGTTCTCGCGGGAAAAAGCGCCTTCCAGAACAGGAGAGCATCGGCGCCGATCCGGCGGGTTGTCGCCTGACAGGTTCAACTCGAGCCGCGCTGCCCAATCCTTCCGTGCCCCTCCTCGGTCGCCTTGTCGAGGGCGCCGCGGACCGGCGAGAGCCCGCTCGGCTTCCACCAGCCGGCTCGGCCCGATGCTCACCGACGCGAGCGTGCTCGCACGCCCCGCCCCTCATGGGCTGGCGGACGACGCAACCCTCCCTCATCCCCGAGCCGGTCGCCCGGCTACGCGCCGGCTCGGGGATCTTTTTTTCTCAAGCCCTAAGGCGCAAGGCCAGCACTCCGCAGGCCGCCAGCACGACGCTCAGCAGGAGCAGGCTCGAGCTGCCGAGCAGCGGCACCGCCACCCCGATTCCGGGTTCGCCGAGCACCAGCAGCTGATCCACCGCCAGGTCTCGCTCCAGGCTCCAGCTGCCGTCCGGCCAGCGCACCCGCAGCTCGTCGATGCGGGTGGCGCCGCCCAGGCCGAAGTGGGCCTCGATGGGATTGGCCGAGAGGTAGTTGCTGCCGGCCGCGAGCTCTCGCATCTGGGTGCGCCCCCCGGCGCGCAGATACAGCCGAGCGCCCACGGCCGAAGTGTTCGGCGAGCGCCCCAGGAGCCGCACGGCCAGGAAATGCCCGGCGTTGCCGCCGTCGTTGCGGAACAGGCGAGTGGGGCCCTGGTTGTTCTGCACGAAGAGGTCGAGGTCGCCGTCGCGGTCGTAGTCGAAGCAGACGATCCCCCGGCCCTGGCCGGTATCCGCCACGCCGAGCTCGGCCGAGCGCTCGGTGAAGGTGCCGTCGCCGCGGTTCACGAAGAGGCGGGCAGGGTCCTCGTGGAACTCGCTGGCGAAGAAGGCCGAGAAGCCGTTGACGTGGAAGATGTCCAGGAAGCCGTCGTTGTCGAAGTCGCCGAAGCTGCTGCCCCAACCCCAGTAGCCCTGGCGAACCCCGGCCGTCTCGGTGGCGTCTTCGAAGCGGCCATCGCCGCGGTTGCGGTAGAGGCGGTTGCCGGTGACGCCCCAGTCGCTCTCGGCCACACCGTTCGGGTCCCAGATGCTGGCCACGAACCAGTCCAGGTCGCCGTCGTTGTCGAAGTCTCCCAGGGCCGAGCCCATGCCGTTCTCGTCGGTGATCTCCGGGCCGGTGGTCGCCACGAAACGGCCGCCGCCTTGGTTGTGGAACACCCGGCTGGTGCCGAAATCCGCCGCGAACAGCAGCTCCGGCCGGCCGTCGCCGTCGAGGTCCCCGAAGCTCGGCGTGAAGCTCCAGTCGATCCCCGTGAAAGCGGCATCGATGCCCGCCGGCCCGCCGATGTCGCGGAAATGGCCCTGGCCGTCGTTCTGCCACAGATGCCCCGCGCCGCCCCGGCCCACGCTCCAATGGCCGAGGGCGAGGTCCAGGTCGCCGTCGGCGTCGATATCCCCGAGCGCCAGAGACCAGCTGTCCCGCATCGAGGCGAGACCGGAAGCCGCCGTGGCGTCGACGAAATGCCCGCCCTGGTTGAGGAAGAGGCGCGGCCCGAAGCCTTCCTGGCCGCCCAGCAGCACATCCAGCCAGCCGTTGCCGTCCACATCCCCGAGTACCACGCCGTTGGGAATCACCCCGCCCGGGAGCCTCAGTCCCCAGGCGGCCGTCACGTCGTCGAAGCGGCCGTCCCCGCGGTTGCGGAAGGCGACGAGCGGCGGGTCGAGATCCCCGCGCAGGGTGAGCAGGTCCGGCCAGCCGTCGCCGTCGAGGTCGCCCGCCGCCGCCCCGCCCGCCATGATCCGCGGCGCACCGTTGATGCCCTGCACGAAGTCGTGCTCCACCAGAACGCCGGCGCTCGCCGCCACCTCGGTGAAGTGCCAGGAGCCGGCCGGTGCCGCGAGCACGGCGCCGAGCAGGGCCGCAACGACCACGCGCCGCCTGCTACCGTTCGCCCGCGCCCACGTTGGCGAAGAGCTCGGCCCAGGCCGCCTCGCTGGGAGTGGTGAGGTAGCGGGCGAGGTCCTCGATGCGGCGGGCCAGGCAGGAAAGCGCGGCATCGCCCACGCCGCAGCGGGTGCCGGCCACTCCCTGCCAGCTGGGGCAGAACTGCGGGATCTGCCCCAGAACCAACACCGCCGTGCCCGGCTGGCGGATCTCCGAGCTCAAGGCATCGAGGGCGATCCAGCCGGCCTCCAGCCGGCAGGGGTCCGAGGAGAGGTCGATGCCGATCTCGTGCTGGGTGGCCACCGGGTTCATCTCGTAGGCGCAGAAGTGGTGGTAGAAGTCCGCCGAGGCCGCCAGGGTGAGCACCTCGTTGGTGTGGCGGCCGAGCTCGAGAGCGGTGTGGCTGCCCACGAACGGCAGAGCCAGGGCGCGGGTGGCCATCACCGGGTCCACCGGCCCGCCGCCTTCGGCCGAGGGCTCAAGGATGGCCGTGCCCCACATCGAGATGGCTTCGAGCAGCATTTCCCGGTTCTCGGTGGCATAGCGCGAGCCGCGGCTGGAGGGCACGCAGTAGCCGTCGCAGATGCCCGCAGCCCAGGGGCCCTCGAAGTCTGTGGTACAGCCCGACCCGGGCCCACCCTGGGGCTTGGGGATCGCCCAGAAGCAGTTGTCCTCCGAGGTCAGCACCCCCCAATCGCAGAAGTTGCCGGTCAGGCAATCGGGCGAGAAATAACAGTTGCACACCGGCAGGGTCGGTGGCTGCACCGTTTGCGCCCAGGCCGAGGTGTCGCCGCTTTCGAAGCCGTCGGCGAAGATCAGCGTACCGGTCTGCGCCCAGGCGCCGGCACTCGCCGGCAAGAGGAACGCGAGCAGAGGCAGGGCGCGGAGAAAGACACCGAACGAAGACACGGGTCGCTCGAGGCTCATCACCGGGGTCCTCCTTGAGGCGAGTTGTGGACCCCATGATAAGCCTTTTTGCCAAGATGCGATGGAAGGCGAGAGGAAGACGGGTGCCGGCCGAAGCCGGCACCCGGAACGAGGCGGGAGAACCTAGCGGAGGACTCCGGCGAGTCGCCTTGCCGCCACCGTGGATCCGCCCTCCTGCTGCAGAAGTTCCTGGATCGCCTGGCGAACTGCGGTGCGGTTGGCGATGTTCTTGAGCACGCCGGACAACACTCGCCACTCCTCCTCGCTGGCACTGCTCACACGTTCGAGAATCGGCCGGACCGCCGCGCTACCGAGCGCCGTCAAAGCCTCGGCAGCCACCGGGAGACGAGGCTCGGTGATCGGCTGCACCCGAGGGAAGTCGTCCAGGACCCGCTCGAGAAGCAAGGGGATGCCCTCGATCACCTGCAACCGGCCCAGGAGCTCGAGAGCCAGGGCCGGCGTGGAGTCGACCGGATAGCGGGGCCGCGTGATCCGCGCCGCTGCCATCAGCCCTTCGACCAAGCGGCTCCGCTCTGCCGCTGCCAGCGGTTCGACGATTCCCAGCCGCGCGAGAGCCCGGCTGGCCTCGATCCGTTCCGAGGGGGCCTTGGAGCGCAGCTCGGCCAGGAGATCGGCGACCGAACGCTCTCCGCGGACGGCAGGCGCTGCCGATTGGGCTCGCTCCACCGGGGACACGAACGCTTTGGCGCTGCCCGTCACCGCGCCCTCATCGCAGTTCAACGCCCCGGGGCCCACCACGTTGCCGGTACCTCCAGGCACTCGACTCCACACCGAACCGTCGCAACGCAGCCGGACGCTCGCGAACCAGGGGAGGTAATCGGTGGCTTGTTCTCCGTCCACCGTCACCCACTCCCGGAAGTTCAAGCACAGCAGCTTGTGAAAGCCTTTCTCCCCGAGGCCGCAGGCATTGCCCAGGTCGAAGCCGAAGCCAGGAGTGTCGAGAGAGTAGATGCCGCAACCTGGAGGCCCGTCCTGAAGGAGGTCCTCGTCGGTCTGGACCTGGTCATCGTTGCACCAGGCACCCGGGCAGTGAATGGGCAGAATCGGCTCGGTGAGCTGGTTTCCCTCGTCCCACATCAAGGCCACGCCCGAGCGTTCGCGCTTGAGGTCGAAGGCGCACTCCATCCTGGGATCGCACGGGCTCACCGTGCCCTTGACCTGCGTGTTGTTGTAGAAGCCGGTTGCGCCTGCAGGTGAGCCGAAGTTGGTCAAACCCAGGTTGGGCAGGCCCGTTTGCACGGCATTGGTGACCTGGCTGTAGTTGAAGTCAGAATCGAGTTGACCGGAAGCCCGGAACGCCGTCTGCGCATCGATCGCCGAGATCAGGTAGTTGAGGACGCAGCCTTCTTGTTGGTTCGGCGGTTGGTAAACCACGCGCAGAGTAACGTCGAAGGCCTCCGCACTGGGCGATGTAGTACGCACCTGGACTTGATCGCTATTGGCAGCGCCGACGATCGAAACATGACTCGATCCTTCCGGAACGGTCCAGCTGTAGGTGCCTCCGGAAGGAGTACCCACTGCATGGAGGGTACGATCTCGACCCTTGACCAGGCAGCTGGGCCGCTCGGTGATGCGAACATCGCACGAGCACTCGGCATTCGGCGTGGTGCGGCCGGCGTTGGGGGTCACGGTATCGAAGGATCGGCCGAACGTCAGGCCGGTGAAGGTCGATCCCCGCATGGCGATGGAAAGCGGCTGCGCACAGCACTGCGACTGCTGCACATCGGCGAGGATGAACCCTTGCTCCGGGCCCCCGACCGGCGCGGTGTGAGCGCAGTCGCCTCCATCGATGCTCCCCGAGTCCAGCGAACCCGTACCGAACGCGTGCCAGCCTCCGAACACACAGTAGCTGCGGTTGAAGGCGAAGCCGTCGAAACCGGTGACTTCGATCCCGGAGGTGATCTCGATACAGAAGCGCGGCGTGGAGAAGCCCGTGTTGGTGAGTCGGAAGTAGACAGTCAGATCGATCCGGACGTGGAAGGACAAGATGAAAGCGCCCATCAGCTTGTGGTCGCCCAGACCCAACCCCTGGAGCACCGCGTCTCCGATGGCGCCGGTCAGCGGATCGAAGAGGAACGCCTGCTGCCAGTTGTAGTCCACCAGCGTGTAGGTGAGGCGCACATAGAGGCTGAACGAGAAGGATTTGTTGGCGCGCAGTGCAAGCTGCATGCGCTCCTCGCTCAAGCGCACCACCCTCAGCCCGAGCTCGTTGGCTTCACTCAAGTCCGGGTCCCGCACCGAGAACTCCTGGAAGTAGACGTCCTTCGGCATCATCGCGGAGCCGCTCCGCGAAGCGAGCTCGCCCTCGTGCATCATGAGGTTCTGCGCCAGCAACCGGGAGTTGTGATCCGGAACGATGGTGATCGGTATCTGCGCTTGTCGGCCGAAGCTGTCCGAAACGATGATGGTGATCTCTCCGGTGGGAGTTCCCTCGGGAACCTCGAGCAGCGCGTTGACGTGATCCGCCTGGGAGGCGTCGACCCCGAACAGGCTGACCCGCCCCGCTGGCACGGCCGAGAGAGTCACTCCGCGCAGGTTGCGACCGGAGATCGCCAACACGTACATGTGGTTGACTTCGGGCTCTGCCGGCGTCCAGGCATCCACCAGGGGACCTGGCGGCAACACCCGGAACTGGATCGCCGCCTTGCCGACGCCGTTGTCCACGACCAGGTTGTAGAAATCCAGAATGCGGCTGTCCGAGGCGTCGATATCCACTTCCATCGAAGTTCCCGCGGCGTTGATCGAAATCAGCTGCACTCCCGGGAAGATGCGCGACACCGGGTTGTCCGGATCGGTCTGCTCGGTGGCGATCGACAGGCTGGCGCCAGTGAGACGCTGGCCGGTGACCGTCACCCGGGTGTGGCCACCGCTGATGAAGGAGTCTGGGCTGATCGTGGTGAGGATCGGCTCCTCTCCCGAGTTGACCGCCAGCTGAACCACCACCGAGCGGCTCAAGCCCCCGCCGGTTCCGGTGATGGTCAGGTCGTAGGTGCCCGCAGCCAGGGTCGGGGTGGTACTGAGCACCAGGGTCGAGCTCTCGCCCACCTGGATCGTCGGCGAGCCGAAGCTCGCGCTCACGCCGGCCGGCAAATCGGTGATCGAGAGGCCGACTCCCCCGGCCACCGCGGTATCCGCCGAGACAGACAAGCTGTAGGTGGCGCTCCCTCCCGGGTCGACGGTGGCGAGAGACGGGCTCACCTGGAGCGCGAAGTCGGTGGCGGTACGGACATTCACCGTCACCGCCTGGCT
>CALMKX010000264.1 GCA_937867335.1 uncultured Acidobacteriota bacterium | reverse complement strand
CGTCTTGTGCTCCCCCCACAGCCCCTTCCCCTTGGTTCGGCCTCCTTGGGCGCCTGGGCGGAGTTCTCACAGTCCTCTTCGACGCAATTTTTGATCCACCTCCACTCGGCGGACCAGGAATCGATGACTTCACTGATCAAAACTGCAAGCCTCGCTGCGGTGATTGCGATGCGGCGGAACACGGCTTTCTCCAGTTCACGGTCAACAGAGTGTGCAAGGGACAGCCTAGAGCGTGCACCCCAGGAATGGACGTTTCCCAACTTGAACAGAACTATGCGAAGAACCTCGAGTGTTTCTTCGCTCGTTCAGAGATCAACGATAGGTGTTTCAGGGGTGGAGATGCCGGTCACAAGAGAGCGGTAATGGAGGCTGCGCTCGCGGCCATCAACTGCGTCAACCTCCTTACAGCACCGAGTGGTTAACACAGGAGAGCGAGTCAACCGACCACAATGGACGAGCACCAGACGACTAGCGCTTTGTTCACCGAGCTTGAAGCGGCCTTCGGGCAGCTCCCGATTCCTCGCCCGGAGGACCTACTGACGAGCGAGCCGGGAGCCCTTCTCGAGTGTCAGGATTTTCTCCCCAAGGTACAGGGGCTCCATTGGCGCGAGATTCAGCCTCAGGACTTGGCTGGTGAGGCCGATTCCCTGTCATTTCTGAGCCCTGAGGGATTTCAATTTCTCTTGCCGGCGTTCGTCAAAGTGTCTGTCCTAGACCCCACAGTTGCGGACCTCATTCCCTATTCGATTCTTTGGAGCCTGAGTGGGCCAGATGCCCTCTCTCTCGAAGCAGGGCGAAGGCAAGAGCTCACAGCCGCTGCAGCGGCCCGAGGACTTCGTGAGCCATGGCTAAGCGCGCTTTTCGACGTGGCACTGACCCCAGGGAACTTATCACTAGACAGAGGAAGAGTTGCCACTCTCTCGGAGCCTCAGCGCCGAGCTATTCTCAGTTTTGTAAGGTTTCTCCGGCAGTTTCGCGGGGACAGCTTCTCGGCCGAAGACTTGGACCGGGCGGAGCGTGTGTTGGAATCTTGATTGCGATGCCCACAGAAGGTAGCACCGGCAAGCCCACTCTACTAGGCCCAGGTAGGCGGCGGTCTTAGCTACAGGAGCGACGTTGACTTGCTCCACTGAGAAGCAGCTTGCCGCCGGAGCCACCTCCCGGCTCGATTGGCTCTACAGCACCGACAAAGTAGGCGACCCGCTCGGCATCACCGACAGCCTCTCCGCCGTGAACAACCGAACCTTCACCTACCAGGACGTCCAGTACTTCCTCGCCTCCGCCTCCGGCCCCTGGCCCGGGCCCTTGAGCTGGACGTTCGACAAGATCGGCAACCGGCTCAGCGAAACTCGCGCCAGCGTGACGGACACCTACAACTACGCCACCAACACCGCCGGAGGCCGCTCGCCGATCCTTCAGCAGATCGCCCTCGGAGCCGGAGGAATTCGCACCTACACCTCCGGCCCGGCCGGCCACCTGGCCGAGATCGACGCCGCCGGCAACCGCATCACCGTCACCCACGACGAAGCCGGCCAGCTCGGTCATTTCTCCCGGCTCACCGGCACCGTGCACTCGGACTTCCTCTACGACGGACGGGGCTTCCTCACCCACGGCGAAGCCCACACCCCGGCCACCGCGCTCGAGCCAGCGCTGGCTCCTCGTGGCACCCCGGGAACGCCGATCTTCGCCGATGGCTTCGAAAGCGGAGACGTCTGCGCCTGGGCCGCCAAGTTCGGCACCATCACCCCACCCCCCAACTGCCCACCCGCCACCCCGGCGCCCTTCGTCAACCCCACCTACAGCTCGGCCGGGCTGCTCTACTCGCTCACGAGAGACAACGCCCCGAGCGAAATCCTCTACTTCCCGTTCGCCGGCCGGTGGCCCAGCTCACCCTCGACGGCAAGAGCGAAGACCGCGACAGGACAATCACCCATCACCCCAGTACGCCTACCTGCCTGGACAACAAACCAGACTGGCCAAGCTCGCTCACGGGCCGTCAGCGCTGAATGGGAACGTTTCGGAAGGTTGCCGAGTTGCCTGGGGAAATAATCAGCTCGAGGGCTGTCAAGCTGCTCGTCGAAGCTGGGATTCCCTTGAAGGCCACTCCTGCCTTGACTGCGATGTTGGTCAGCAGCGACTTTGAGACACTGTACTCACTTTGAGAGCTGCCAAGCCAACAGCTCGAGCCCTGGAATTCGTCACCTGCTTCGTCAAAACTTCGAGATCCGATTACGGACAGAAACCTGTCCGCGCCGAGGTTGGTCACAATGAAAGGGCACTCGACTTCGGCGCCCGAAGCCCAGCAACCAGTGAGCTCGAAGCGGAAGTTCTCGACGACTTTGACCATCGGAGCCGGCTTGCTCTCTGGGCTGTTCCCGGCCTCTCCGTTGCTCGCCGCCGAAGCTCCGGGGTCGGCTACCTGCCTGCCCGAGGCCAGGAGTTGCTTGACGTTTTCATCCCGCAGCAGCTTCACCTGAGCGGCGGCGAAGATCGACCCGGTCTCGGTGTCGATCATCCGGCTGTTCATGGCCACGTAGCTGGGAAAGTCGGTGATCACGCTCAGCACCAGCGCCTCGGCACCGGAGATCTTCTTTGCCTTCTGGGCGGTTGCCGGGTCGATGGCGGCGCTATGGTCCAGGTCGATCTCCTTCAGCAGCTGGTCGAGCATGCCCCGCTCCACCACCTGGACCTTCTTCAGGTTCACCAGATCGCTCAACAGTTCTTCGGCAACATAGGTGCAGAGAGCGTTGGTGGAGCCGCCGTTCATTCGTGCCGGAAGCACCGCCACGCGCCTTTTCTGCTCCTCGCCCATGCTGGCCGAGATCTTCACGGCCAGATCCTCCAGGGCCTCGGAAAGCGGCTTCTGCGCGAAGGCCCGCTGGGAAAGACTTGCGAAGATCACGACGGCCAACAGGACTCTCCTCGAAATCATGGCTCTTTCTCCTGAGTGTCGAGCTCGTGAACTGAGACTTTCGCCCTTCGTTGGCTGGGGCCGATGATAGAGGCTCGAACGAGGTAGCGCTTGCCACGGAGCTGGAAGGGGAGGCTCGCGCCACTCGAGAGCATCAGTTCCTTCTGCTCGGGTTGGCCGTCGACCTGCAGAAACAGGGTGGGAAACTCACCTTCGCCCAGTCGATGGAAGGCCAGCGCCACCGAGGCGCTGCCTCTGAGAAACTCGCGACTCTCGCCGTCCCCGAGTTCGAACTCCAAGTGAAAGGGCTCCACGGCAGCGGGTCGCTTCGTGCGTACCTCACGCTCCGAGGACTTGGGCGGTCCCGTCGAACCACCAGCGGGCCGACCACCACGCTCTTGGCCGGCGCTCGGGCCTGGAGGAGGCAGCGCGGCGGGGGGCACTGGCTTTGTGTTGGCCTCTGCAACGGGTCGGCTCGGAGTGCTGACTAGCAGCTCCGGCAGAATCTGGGCCCCGATCACGCCGACGACCACAGCCAGCCCCAGAGCCGCGAGCAGGCCGAGACCCACTCTCCGGCGGACGGTTGGCTGGCTCATCCGGGCGCCGGCTGGCTGCTGGCCGGGCGACCCTCCCCGCAGGTGCTGGACCAGTTTCTCGAACCCCTCGGGAGAGTCGGGGCGGAAGCGGGTGAACTGCCGGAACTCGATCGGCACCACCGAGTCGGGCGTCTCTCCCAGGAGCACGAAGACCAGCCTGTGGGTGCGCATCGCCCCTTCGTACAGCTCGTTGCGCAACAGCGTCAGCTCGAAGACCGAGCCAAGGCCCTTTCGACCTCCCTGCCCATCCCCTCGCTCCTGGCCGTAGTTCTTGCTCATCACCACGAGGACGCGATCGGCCGCGGCGAGCCTCTCTTTCATCCACTCCAGCCAACCGGCCTCCGGGGCCTGGAGGTCCAGGTCGAAGGTGCAGTCGAACCCGGCTCTACGCAGCCCCAGCACCAGCTCCTGCACCCGGCGGTCGTGTTCTGCCGACTCGTGGCAGTAGCTGAGGAAGACTTTCCTGCCGCCCATAGCCATAGCAGACTTAATCAGTAGCACTCATTCCGGGAGGCCAACTCTCTCCGATGGATCCTGCAGCTCCAGCTTGGAGTTGGATCCTAATACACCGCCCGGGAGACTCGGCAGAGTCTCCGACCAGGCTCCTACCCGCACTCGAGCACGGCCCGGGCCTCGCCTTCTTCGCTGCCGAAGGCGGCTTCCAGACGGTGGCAGGGCTCGAGAGGGGCGAGGAGGGTGGCCCGGGCTTTCCACTCTTTGACGTCCTTGCTGCGCACGAGAGGGATGCCCTCGAGGGTCTGGGCGATGGCGTGGGTGAGGTGGTAGGCCTTTTCGGGGTCGGTCCAGAGGTAGCGCCGGGGAAGCGCCTTTCCCAGGGCGGTGAGGGCGCGGGCCACCTGCCCGGCGCTGTCGCGGGCGGCCGGGTCCGAGGCGACGATCCGCCAGCCGGCTTCCTCGGTCTCTTCGAGGCCGTTGGCGAGGAAGCTCAGGATCTTTTCCCCCGGCAGCTTGAAGCGCTCCGCCTGGCCGCGGGTGAGCGCAGCCGCGCCGGGCAGGCCGTGATGGCTGCCGGCGAAGAGGAGCAGGGCTCGGGCGCCTCCCGCCTGCTGCTCCACCCAGACGACGATCGCCCCGGCCTGGGCCAGCGACCCGGCCTCGGGCAAGGGGAAGCCACGGCTCGAATCGAGCTCGAGGCCGCCTCCGAGGTGCGGGCCCAGGCGGTAGAGCCCGGGCGGGAGAGGATCGGCGGCACGGCCCAGGCGCAGACCAGCGGGTCATGATGTCCGCGCATCAGGAGTGGAGCCGGTGGTCGACGACCATGCGCCTGGTCACCCCCCAGGCCGCGGACCTGTCCGCCGCCCGCGAGATCGTCGACGCGGTCCTCGACGACGTCGAGCTCGCCGCCAGCCGGTTCCGCCCGGACGGCGAGATCCTCCAGATCAGCACCGGCGCCCCGGTCCGGATCAGCCAGACGCTCACCGAGCTGCTCGTCGCCGCTCTCGACGCGGCCCGGGTCACCGGCGGGGCGGGCGACCCCACCGTCGGCTCGATGCTCGTCGACCTCGGCTACGACCGCGATATCGACGCGGTCCGCCAGGGCCAGGCCCGGGTCGAGATCGCCATGACCCGGCGAGCGACCTGGCGCGACATACGGCTCGACGAAGCGAACCGGACCGTCACCCTTCCCCGGGGGGTGGTCCTCGACCTCGGCGCGACCGCCAAGGCGTGGGCGGCCGACCGGTGCGCCCAGGCGGTCGCCATGGAACTCGGGATCGCGGTCCTGGTCAGCCTCGGCGGCGATATCGCCACCGTTGGCCCGACCCCCGGCCCGCTGGCCGGCCCCACCGTCGCGCCGCTGGGCTGGGACGTCC
>CALMKX010000263.1 GCA_937867335.1 uncultured Acidobacteriota bacterium | reverse complement strand
CAGCGCCGGGTGGGCCGGGTGCTGGCGGCGGCCCGCGAAGCGCGGCAGAGCGCCTAGCCGGCAGCCGCCATCTGCGTGGTGCCGGCCGGGAGGGCCCGTTTGGCGGCTTCCACCTCCGCCAGGGCCTCCTTCAGGATGGCGAAGATCAGGTACCAGCCCACCACGGTCAGGAGAGCGCATTTCAGCAGCGGAGGCAGCACCGGCAGGTCGGTGTCCCAAATGCCGTGAAGCAGCACGGCAATCCCCCAGCGGCGGATCACCGTGGGGTGGAACAGCACGCCGAGGGAGAACGGCCGCTCCCCCTTCACCTTCCAGATCGCCGAGCCCACCATGGCGGTCCAGATCACATGGCCGCCTGGAGCGAGGATGCCGCGGATCAGGATACTCATGGTGGCCGCCGCCACGGATTGGCTCTCCAGCGCGGCCCCCAGGGCATAGCCGGCGGACTCGAAGCCGGCGAAGCCCGCCCCCACCGCCCCGCCCAGGAGCAAGCCGTTGAGCTGCCAGCGATAGCGCACGACCCCCACGACAAGCAGGAGCGCGAGCGCCTTGCCGCTCTCTTCCACCACCCCCGTCAAGAGGGCCGGAATGAACCGTTGAACTCCGCCTCCTGGCACGAACTCCGACACCACCAGCGTCGCGAGCAAGCTCAGGGCGCCACCGAACAGGAACATCCGGGCGGTCTGGTAGAACGAGACGTTCCGGGGCACGTTGAGCTCGAAGAACAGCATCAGCACCGACAGCGGCACCATGAACGAGCCCACCACGATGAGCCCGGGGATCACATTGCCGTTGTGGAACTGGGCGAAGGCGAGGTAGAGGAAGAGGTAGGTGAGGAACGCGGCGCCGAAGATCCGCCAGAAGATTCGCGGCCGGGGCCACACGGTGGCCACGCTCGAGAGCGGCGGCGTGGTGCTCGCCGTGCCCACCACCAGCTCTTCTTCAATGTCCACCGGCCGGCCCTGGGAGCCGAGACCGCCCATCAGCACCTGGGCCACCGGCACGCCGGTCAAAGTGGGCAGGTCCGCATAGCGGCTGAGCCCGGCGGCCAGGCCATGGAGCGGCCCCTGGCCGCCCGAAGGTGGCGGTGGCGGCGCGGCGGCTGGTCCCGCTGGAGGCAGGAAGGCGGCCACGTTCGGAGGAAGTGAGGGGCGGAGCTGCTCCGCCGTCTGCCAGGCGGCGAGACCCTGGAACCACAGCCAGGAGGCACCGTTCAGCCGTCCGGTGCGGAACAGCTCGGCGAGCCCCGCCTCGTCCACCGGCCCTGTGGACCGGCCCTGCTCGAGAAAAAACCAGCTCCGACTCATGGCGCTCATCCCTCGGTTTGGGGGCTGGAGGGCACGGCGCGAGGCCGCGCGAGTCCCTACGAAAAGACACGGGAGATGGGCGAGAGTTTAGCCCAGAAAGGCCACTCCTGCCTCAAGCCTTGAGCCGGGCGAAGAGCAGCAGATCCAACACCTCGCTCCGCTTCACCACCGCCCGGACCAGGCGAGCTTCCAGGTGGTAGCCGGCTTTCTCGAGCACTCGAGCCGAGGCCGGGTTGTTGGCGAACACCCCGGCCTGGAGTCGCAACAGCTCGAGCTCCTCGAAGGCCCAGGCCGACAGCGCCGAGAGCGCTCGGGTAGCGATGCCCCGGCCCCAGAAAGGCTCGCCCAGCCAGTAGCCGATCTCCGCCGAGCGGTGGAAGATATCCGGCAGCACGGTGAGCCCCACGCTGCCGATCACCTCGGTCGCGCTGGCAATCGCGAAATGGGTGGGGCGCTCCTGCTCGAGGCAGGAGTCGATCCAGAAGCGGGCGTCGGCGGGGGTGTAGGGGTGGGGGAAGGCGTCGCGCAGGAAGGCCGAGACCCTGGCGTTGTTGGCGTAACGCACCAGCGAGGGCTCGTCCCCGCGCCGCCAGGGCCGGATCCGCCACTCGCCGAGGGGGATTTCCATCGTGGAACCGCTCCTAGCCGCCGGTGCCATCCGCCCGCAGGCGCCGGGCGGCGAGATCCTCGGCGCGCCGGACTGCTGCGAGCCGCTCGGTGGCAGCGCGGGTGGCATCCCAGGCCTCTGGGCTTTCCACCCAGCCCCCCAGATGCGAGAGCGCGACCTCGCTCAAGGCGTCGAGGTGCTCCGGGCGATCGTTCAAGGCGGGGATGTAGCGGAAGCGCTCGCCGCCGGCGTGGAGGAAGAGCTCGCGGTTCAGCTGGTCGATCTCCTCGAGCGTCTCCAGGCAATCGGCGGCGAAGCCGGGGCAGATCACATCGAGGCTCTTCACCCCCGAGCGCGCGAGCGCCTGAACGGTCCGGTCGGTGTAAGGCTTGATCCACTCCTCCTTGCCGAAGAGCGATTGGAAGCTCACCTGGTAGCGCTCCGGGGGCAGCTCGAGCTCCTCGGCCACCAGCCGAGCGGTCTTGTGGCAGAGGCAGTGGTAGGGATCTCCGGCGTCGAAGTAGCGCTGGGGGATGCCGTGGAACGAGAACAGCAGCCGCTCCGCCGGCCCATCCTGCCGCCAGACCTCGCGGAGGCTCGCGGCCAGGGCGCGCACGTAGCCGGGGCGGTCGTGGTAGCCGTGAACCGTGCGCAGCTCCGGCACCCAGCGCTCGCGGGCCAAGGCCGCCACCAGGGCGTCGAAAGTGGAGCCGGTGGTGGCGGCGGCATATTGGGGATAGAGCGGCAGGGCCAGGATGCGCCGGCAGCCCCGGGAGGTAAGCTCGGCCAGGGCCGAAGCGATCGATGGCCGGCCGTAGCGCATGCCCAGGGCCACCGCCACCGGCCCTCCCACCGCCTCCCGCAGCCGTGCCGCGAGGCCCGCCGCCTGCCGGCGCGAGATCGCAAGCAGCGGCGAGCCCTCCTCCGTCCACACCTTCCGGTACAGCTCGGCCGAGCGCCTCGGCCGCGTGGTGAGCACGAACAGATGCAGAATCGGCAGCCACTTCCAACGCGGCAGCTCCACCACCCGCCGGTCAGCGAGAAACTCCGCCAGATACCGCTTCAAAGCCGGCGCCGTGGGAGCATCCGGAGTCCCCAGGTTCGCCACCAGAACCCCCACCGCCGGCTGAGCCGAGTGGTCGTGAACGGGAGAAAGTGGAGCGGACATGGGAGGGAGAGTCTACTCCCAGCCGGTGGGCGAGGAAGCTCGGGGGTGCGGAGACGCGGCGTCGCTACAGCGCGAACACCCGCTCGTAGACGTCGCTCAGGGCCAGCCGGCAGGCGATCGAGGGGAGCTCGAGGGTGGCTGCGAGGTCGGTGGCGTCGATGAAGCGCCAGGAGCCGTCGCCCTGGCGCAGCCAGTGCTCGGCGAGCACGTGATCTTGGGCCAGCACCAGGTACTCCTGGAGGGAGGGCAGGGTGCGGTAGTGGCCGAACTTGGCTCCGCGGTCGTAATCGGCCGTGGAGGGGGAGAGCACTTCGACCACGACGGAGGGGTTGGTGAGGCAGTCGACGCCCCCAGCTTCCTCGAACTGCAGCTCGCCGCAGGCCACGACGACGTCCGGATAGGTGTAGAGCCCGGTAGCCGCGATTGCGACACGGAGATCGCTGGCGTAAGCCTGACAGGGTCTTCCTCGAAGCTGGGCGCGGAGCTCCGCAGCGACGTTCAGGACGATGGTGGCGTGCGCGGGGCTCGCGCCGCCCATGGCGAAGATCTCGCCGCCGAGGTACTCGTGCTTCTCCTCCGAGCTGCGCTCGAAGGCGAGGTACTCCTCGACGCTCATGCGGGCCAGAGGCTGGCCGGTCATGGTTTCGAGGATAGCACGCGGAAAACCCGGCCTCCGGGGAGGCCGGGTGGGTTCGCCGTGGAGGGCTACTGGCAGCTGGCTGGGGCTTCCGGGCAGCGGTAGGTAACGGGTGCCGGCACCGGGTCGATGACATCACCGGGCACGTACACGACGTCGCCAGCGAAGGTCGTGTTCGCCAGGTCGCCGGCCGGTAGGCGGGTAGCTCCGGTGCGGCCGCCACCGACCACCACCACATCCTCGCACTGGGTCGACGGCGGCGATACCGAGTGCGGGCCGTCGTGGGTCACGATCACCGGGAAGAAGTTGCTGGTCCCGGGCAAGGCGGGATCCGAGGCGTCCAGAACGTTGTTGCAGTTGCGGTCTACGGTTATGGGAGTGGTGGCGGTCGCGCCTCCGGCCGCCGGCGTCCGCTGCCAGGTGCCAGAGGTCGTGCGCAGGCGGATTTGATCCGGCAGGGAGCCGTAGTAGGCGCCGCTGCCGTCGAAGAACAGCACCTCGGCGTTCACCACGAAATCCGACGTGAACGTGCCACCGGCGTTCGAAGAAGCATGGGCGGCCAGCCAGCCGACCGTCTGCGGAGGCCCCGCGGGAAGGCGAACCTGCACCGTCCAGCACTGCCCGCAGATGGTGACCGTATTCACCGAGCGCAGGCACAGGGCCTCGATCACCAGCCCGGTCGTGCCGTTCCCGGCGGCATCGAAGTTGATGTCGGCCGTGCGGCGCAGGATGGTGTCCGTCATGCCCAGGTTCTGGGAGGCGGCGATCGGCTTGCCCTTGACGGCGATGGTCCCTGCGAAGGTCTCGCCGCAGCCGAAGAAGTTCTGAGGGGCCGGGTTGTCGGAGAAGTCGATCAGGGAGGGGTTGTCGGTCTTCCACAGGTCGATGCCAGCCCGGGCAGGCGTGAGTTGAGCGCCCACCGGGGCTCCACAAAGCACGATCAGAGCGGAGAGCAGGACGCAGCTCGGCAAGAGTTTTCTCAGCATGGCTCAGGCTCCTTGGCAGGTTGAAAGTAATGAGAGAGGGCATGGCAGGCCCTCTCGTCATCTCGGCATTGCGCTAGTCTCATTATTGGAAAGTACACCCGTTCTGCCAAGTGTAGACACAAATATTCAGCGATGGATCGCCGGAGAGTACCGGCCACCACTGGTCGCCGTCGGCGGATCCATCACACCAAGGTGGGGGAGCTTCGAGAAGCTAGAGCAGGCTCATTACCTCGTCCACCTGCTGCCAGCCGATGCGCAGGAGGAAGGTGTTGTTCCGCCCGTAGGACTTGCTGCCCAGGATGAAGAAGCCAGGCTCGGGGTTCTTCAGGGTCTCGGCGCCGTGGCTCACCTGGGCCAGGCAGTCGCCGCCGCCGGCACCGAGGAGCGCGGCCGAGAGCTTCATCGGGCCGCAGGTGGCGTAGCACTCGTGCACCTGGAGCTGGCGGTAGAGGCTGTGATCGCCCACGGCGCCGGTCAAGGCGAGAACGCGGTCCACCGTCACGGTTTCCAGGCCACCCGCGCCGCGGAGCGTCACCAGAAGGGAGCCGTTGTCGCGAGCCAGGCTCTCCACGGCCACTCCCAGCTTGCAGGAGAGGGCCGGCGAGGCCCCCCGGGAGAGCGCGGCCACCTCGCGAACGAGGCGAGCGCGCTCGGGAAGCGGATCCTCCTCGGCACCGTCCGCAGAGGGAAGTGCACCGCGCAGGGCCCAGATCACCTGGGTTCCCGGGGCCTCGCGGGCCAGCCGGGCGAGCTCCCGGGCGGCGGTGCCGGCGGAATGCCCGGCTCCCACCAGCAGCACCCGCCTCCCGGCCCACTCTTCTCGCTCGCGGTCGAAATCCGGGATGCGACGGCGAAGGAAGGGCTCGTTGGCGGCCTCGCCGGGAGCCGGGATGCCGCCGTCGCCCAGGCTGTTGGGGAGAGCGTAGGAGCCGGTGGTGTCGATCACCACGTCGGCGGAGTCGATGCGCTCTCGGCCTTCCCTCCCTACCAGCAGCCGGAATGGCCTCGAGGCGCGCTCGGCGCTCGCGATCTCCTCGTTCTTGAGCAGACCGTGGCGGCCCACGGCGAGCACTCGCGTGCCCAGGCAGAGGCGCGGAGCGAGCTCCGGCAGCTCGGCGAGAGGGAAGTAGAGCTGCCGCCGGAGCTCAGCGCCGGTGGGGCAGCCGGCCCCGCCCGGCACCGGCTTGCCGGCCCGGGCCAGGGCGCTCGCA
>CALMKX010000262.1 GCA_937867335.1 uncultured Acidobacteriota bacterium | reverse complement strand
GTAGACGGCGTTCCCGCTGACGTACTCGACCAGTTCGGCGATGCCACGCAGCATGTCGGACGTGCGTCCGTCTTGCTTCAGTTCGCCGTTCACCGTGGTGCTGACCGGATCGCATGCGAAGGACAACGTGACAACAACGGCGTCCGCGCCAGGGATCGGTCTGCGGCTGGAAGCGCCGTTCGTCTTGCAGCCGACGGTGGCAAATGCCAAGCTGACGCGCGGCGGGGCGACGATCGTCAAGGTGGCGGTGCAGCGGAACCCCGCGTTCGCCGGCGAGATCAAGCTGACATTCGACAAGCTGCCGACCGGCGTCACGGCGCCGGAGACGGTATTGCCGGCGGACAAGACCGAAGTTGAGATCGCGCTGATGGCCGCAGCGGATGCGGCGGTCGGCGCAGCCAATACAATCGTTGTGAACGGAGCGGCAGTGGCGAACGCAAAGCAGACCGGAACCGCCACAGTGCCCGCCATCACCGTGGAATAGAGCTAGAGTCGAGGGGTTGTGGCCGTTTGGCAACAGCCCTGCAGAAACGGAAGAATCGACCAGGAGAGGTGTCCCGGACAGTCAGGCAGACGGTCCGGACGGAAAGACGACGGTTTGATCACTGATCGGGACGCTTCGCAGGCGCACCCGGCAATTGACAGTGGAGGGAGACCGCAATGACAAACGTGTCCAAGATCCCCGCCGGTCGCAACCGGTATCGTGCACTGGCGGCGTGGCTGGCCCTGCTGGCGGCGCGGGCCCCCTATCGCATCGACCAGCGGGAGGTGGCCGCGTTCCGGAGCCACTGGCCCGAGGATCGAGCGTTGGTAGGCGGGCTTGCCTGGGGTGCCTACCAGGCCGCCGAGCGGGTTTCCGAGTGGCTCTGGAACCCGCCGGAGCGCTGGCACTAGGAACGCCTTGACGCCCTGGATTCGCCGACAGAGACTGACGACACGCACGAAACGAGAGCGAGAGCCCATGAACGCCTATCCCAGCTCAATGCCCTGGTTGCTGCTCACCCTGGTTCTCGGCTTGCCGATCTCGGCGGCGGCCAAAGCCCCGATCGCCACCGACCCGGCCTCGCAGGCCGACAAGGCGGATCTGGTGCTGCGGGGCGGACGGATCCTGACCTTCGACGATCAGAAGCCCGAAGTCGAAGCGCTCGCTGCCCGCGGCGACCGGCTCGTGGCTCTGGGCACCCAGGCCGAGATCTCGCGCTGGATCGGCCCCAAGACCCGGGTGATCGAGCTTGGCGGGCGCTTCGCCATCCCGGGTTTCATCGAGGGCCACGGGCACTTCCTCTCGCTCGGCCTGTTCCGCACCCAGCTGGATTTGACCCATGCGCGGAGCTGGGAGGAGATCGTCGCCCTGGTGGCCGAGCGGGTGAAGACGGCGAAACCCGGCGAGTGGATTCTCGGCCGGGGCTGGCACCAGGAGAAGTGGCAGCATGCTCCCGAGCCGAGCGTGGAGGGCTTCCCGCTCCATGCCTCGCTCTCGGCCGTCTCGCCGGAGAATCCGGTGCTGCTCGAGCACGCGAGCGGCCACGCCACCTTCGCCAATGCGCGGGCCATGGCCCAGGCCGGGATCACCTCGGCCACGCCGGCGCCGGCGGGCGGGGAAATCCTCCACGATGCCGCCGGCGAGCCGATCGGCCTTTTCCGGGAGAACGCCGCGGCCCTGGTGGAGCGCAGAGGAGACCCCTCGCCGGCCGAAGTGCTGGCGGCGATCGAACTCGCCACCCGCGAGTGCTGGGCCAAGGGGGTGACCAGCTTCGAAGATGCCGGCACGTCCGTGGAGGTCGCGGACTCCTACCGCCAGCTCGACGCCGAGGGCAAGCTCGGAGTGCGGCTCTGGATCATGCTCTCGGACCCGAGCGAGAAGCTCGCCCGGGAGATGCCGCGCATCAAGAGCTGGGCCAAGACGCCGTTCTTCGCCGTGGGCGCCATCAAGCGCTGGATGGACGGCGCTCTCGGCTCGCACGGCGCGTGGCTGCTCGCCCCCTACGCGGATCTGCCCAAGTCCACCGGCCTCGCCACCCTGACGCCGCAGGAAGCCGAGGCCAGTGCCCGGCTGGCGATCGAGAGCGGCCTGCAGCTCGCCGTCCACGCCATCGGCGACCGCGCCAACCGCGAAACGCTCGACCTCTTCGCCCGCACCTTCGCGCGTTACCCGCAGAAGCAGGATCTGCGCTGGCGGATCGAGCACGCCCAGCACCTGGACCCGGCAGACATTCCCCGCTTCGCCCAGCTCGGGGTGATCGCCTCGATGCAAACCGTCCACGCCACCTCGGACGGCCCCTGGGTGCCGGCGCGCCTGGGCGACGAGCGTACCCGGGCGGGCGCTTACGTGTGGCGTAAGCTGATTTCGAGCGGCGCCACACTGGTCAACGGCACGGACGTGCCCGTGGAGGACCTCGACCCGATCGCCAACCTGGCGGCGGCGGTGAACCGGCGGCTGCCGGATGGGCGGCCTTTCTACGCCGACCAACACCTGACGGTGATCGAAGCCCTGCGCGCCGCCACCTACAACGCCGCCTACGCCGCCTTCCAGGAAAAGGACAAGGGCAGCCTCGCCGCCGGCAAGCTGGCGGACGTGACCGTGCTCTCGCAGGATCTGCTGCGCATCCCCACCTCGGCCATAGAGGACACCCGGGTGCTCTACACCATCGTCGGCGGCAAGGTGGTCTACGAGGCGAAGTAGAGCGGGTGGTAAGGTGAGGGACATGGAGCCGCCAGAGACCCTGCCCGTCGAGCTCGCCCGCAGCCGGGCCGCGGCGGCTGCCGAGCTGCTGGCCCGCGACCCGAGGGTGCGGCTGGTGTTCCTGTTCGGCTCAGCCGCGGATCCCGACGCCCGGCAAGTAGGAGACGTGGACCTCGCGATCTGGTGCCAGCCGCCGCTTGAACCCTTCGACCGTTTCCGGCTCGCCGACGAGCTCGAGCTCGCCCTCGGCGGGCCTGTGGACCTGGTGGTGCTCAACCGCGCACCGGTAGTGCTAGCCGCAGAAGTAGCCTCCACGGGGCGTTGCCTCTTCGCCCGCGATCCCGACGAAGAGCTCGAGTACCGCTGCCGAGCTCGCGCGCAGTACTGGGACTTCAAGCCCTACTTGGACGAGCAGTGGCGCCTGATCGGCGAACGGCTCGCGGCCCGAACTCATGGTTCTCAAGGTTGAATCGATCCGCGCTCGGCTCGCCAAGCTCGAGGAGATCGCCACGCGCCTGCGCGAGCTCAAGACCTCGAAAGCCCACTCGGACCGAGCCCCCTATGTGGAAGACTGGGCGGCCGAGCGGGGCCTGCATCTCGGTGCGGAGCTGATCTTCGATCTCGGCAACCACATCCTGAGCTCGCATTTCGGTGTCCAGCCCCAGGGCTATGCGGATGTTCTGGAGCAGCTGGGCCGTGCTGACGTCCTCTCTCCGCAGCTGCTCGGCGAGCTGCGGGGCCTCGCCGGGTTTCGGAACATTCTGGTGCACGACTACTCGGGGCTGGATCCGGAGATCCTCGAGCGCTCGCTCCAGCTGGCGCCGGGGCACTTCGATGCCGTGGCCCAGGCGGTGCGCCGCTGGCTCGAAGGGCTAGGGCCCAAGCTCCCCGGAGCCTAGGCCGTGTGGCCGCTTTCGAGTCGGGAGGTGGCCGCTCGGGTGGGCGGGGAGTTGCTGGGGTCCGAAGAAACCCGCTGTGAGCGGGTGACCTCGGATTCCCGCTCCGGCATCCGCGCCGGGGATCTCTTTGTGGGCCTGGTGGGCCCTCACTTCGACGGCGGCCGCTTCGCCGCCCAGGCCCTGGCCGAGGGGGCTGCCGCGGCGCTGGTGGCGCAAGTTCACCGCGAGACTCCGTTCAGCCCCGGCCAGGCCCTGATCCTGGTCGAGGATCCGCTCACCGCGCTCCACCGCCTCGCCGCGGAGGCACGCCGGCGCTTCGGCGGCAGGCTCCTCGCGATCACCGGCAGCAACGGCAAGACCACCGTGAAGGACATGCTGGCCGCCATCCTGGGCCGGGAGCATCGGGTCTACGCCAGCCCTCGCTCGTTCAACTCCCAGGTGGGGGTGGCGCTGTCGCTTCTGGCCCTCGACCCCGAGGCGGAGATCGCCTTGATCGAGTGCGGCGTGAGCCTGCCGGGCGAGATGGTCCAGCTCGAGGCGATGGTGCGGCCGGATTGCGGCATCCTCACCATGATCGGCGATGCCCATCTCGCCGGCCTCGGCACCCGCGAGTCGACCGCGCGGGAGAAGAGCCAGCTGTTTCGGCGCCTCGCCGAGCGCTCCGGCTGGGTGCTCACCCAGGAGGGCGAGAGGCTCGGCCGGGAGGCGCTCATGGCCGTCGGGGCTCAGGTTCTCACCGTGGGCCCGGCCGGGAGCGACCTCGAGCTGAGGCTCGCTCTCAGCCCGCCCGAGATCCGCGTGGGTGGCCAGACGGCGCGCTTGCCGCTCGGCGAGCCGGCGCCGCACTGGCTGGAGGATGCGGCTCTCGCGGCCGGCGCGGCCTTGCTCCTGGGCGCTTCCACGACCGCCGTCGAAGAAGGCCTGGCGAGCTGGCAGCCGGCGCCGATGCGACTCGAGATCTCCACCACCCCCCGCGGCATCCTGCTCTTGAACGATGCCTACGCCGCCGACCCGGTGAGCATGGAGGCGGCCCTCTCCGAACTCCAGCGGGAGCGTGGCCCGGGCCGCACGGTGGCGGTGCTGGGCGGCATGGCGCAGCTCGGCCCGGCCAGCCGCGCCGCCCACGCCC
>CALMKX010000261.1 GCA_937867335.1 uncultured Acidobacteriota bacterium | reverse complement strand
CATCGACAAGGACTACGCTGACGCCGAGGCGCTGGTCAAAGACCTGAAGAAGTAACGGTCCGAAAATCCGGGCGGGGCGCGACCGCGCGCCGCCCCTTCGCCTTTCCTGATCTCGGGCGTCGGTGGACACGATGGGCAGCGGCAGCACCGCGTCAAGGCTGCCGGGAACCCCCACAAGCCCCAGCGTGCCGTGCGGCGAGAGCATGGAGAGCGCAGTGGAAATCGCCCCGACATTGCCACTGGTATCGACGACGTTGTCGGCCCCCTGCGGCAGGATGGCCCGGACCTGCCCGGCGCTGTCGCCCGATGCCGGGTCGATCACATGGTCAGCCCCCAGTTCGAGCGCCAGCTGGCGCCGGGCTTCGCCGGCTGGCAGGCCTTCGACCCGCCCCAGCCGATTCCTCTGGCCAGCGGGGCGCTGTGGCTGGTACTGCGGGCCACCCAGGGCCAGCTGCTGTGGTTCGCCGCTCCCCCCGGGCCGGACAACCGGGCCCGGGTGAGCCACGACCGCGGCAAGACCTGGGGGGCTCCGACGCCGCTCCTGGTCGGCGAGCTGGTGCCCCTGGCGCAACTCTTTCACGCCAGCCCCGAGCCCCTCGCCCGGCCGCTGGTGCGCATCGAGAAGGATGGCGCCGTACTGGTTCCGGATTGGCTGCCGGCCTCGCTGGCGCCGCCCTCCGGGCCGGCACCCCAAGCGCTGCCGCCACTCTCGGCCCCGCTGCCCCCGCCCGTGCTGGCGGCCCTCGCCGCGGGCGAGCCGGGATCCGGGCGCCGAGCCGTGCGCTTCGATCTGTTCTCGAGGAGCGCGATCGAACTGAAGCTCGAGTCCGTGGCCCTGGGCTACGACCCCTGGGGAGGCAGATCCTGATGGCCGGCTTGCTGCAGGCCCTCGAGGGCCTCAACCTCTCCCGCCTCCAGGGGCATCTGGAGGTGGCCGACGGCACGGTCTCGGGGTCGATTTCGATTGAGCTGCCCGACCCCCGCGAGCTCCTGGGGGACGTCGGCGCGCTGCTCGCGGATCCCGAGCTGCTGCCGGCCGGTGCCGGCGACCTCGCCGGTCTCTTCGAGCAGGGCGTCGCCCGGCTGGGCCAGGCCTTCGAGCTGCCCGGCCTGGACCTCGCCGGCGAGGTGGGGCAGGACCTGCGGCGCCTCAAGGTGCTGGTGGAGCAGATGATCCACGAGATCGGCGACGGCCACCACCTGGTGGACAAGGTACTCGCCGGCATCGGCGGCCTCGAGAGCCTGGTGGGCGACATCGCCGGGCAGCTGGTGGGCGGCCTCCAGCTCGAGCTGCCGGGCAACCTCGAGCCCTTCGTCGCCAGCCTGAAGAAACTCTCGGCCGGCGCGCCGCTCAGCCCGCCAGAGGTCTCGAGCCTCCTCGCCCAGCTGAGCCTGGGGCTCGACATCGGCCGCCTCGAAGCGCCGGCCCTCGAGCTCGAGGCCTTCCTCGGGCGCCTGGGTAGCCTGGGCGGCGATTTCGCGGCCCTCCACCTCGAGATCGGCCGGCTGAACGCCGAGGTGCGGGTGGCGATCGACCTGCTCTCGTTGCCGGAGCCGAACGTCGAGCTGGCGATCGAGGCTCTCGGGCGAGTGCGGGGCGGGCTCGATCTGATGCTGGGAGCCACCGTGCCCGGCGCCGCGGCGCGGCTGGCCGCCGACCTCTCGACGGTGCGGCCCGAGGAACTCTGGCGCCCCCTCGAAGCCAAGCTCGTGGCCCTGCTCGAGGGCCTGCCCAAGGTGGAGCTGAGGTTCGAGGAGATCTTCCTCGAGCCGGTGCGGGAAGTGGCCGCAGAGGTCGCCGAGCTCACGCCCGAGGCGGTGACGGCGATGCTCGACGGCTTGCGCGCCGAGCTCGACCGGGCGGTGGCCCGGGCTCGCCTGGACGCCATCCCGAAGCTGATCGAGGAGCTGTTCGAGGCGCTCGCCGAACAGCTGCGTCGAGTGCCTCTCGCCGCGCTGCGGAGCCAGCTGATCGGCGCCCTCGACGAGCTCGAAATCAAGGTGCGGGAGTTCGAGGGCTTCTCGCCCGTGTGGCAGCTGGGCGAGAAGCTTCACGGCCTGGTGGCCAAGGTAGAAAGCCTGGACCCGGCGCCCATCCGCCAGCGCATCGCCCAGCTCGGAGCCGAGATCCAGGGCGCCGTCGACGCCTTCCCGATCGGGGCCATCAAGACCGAGGTGGAAGGTCTGGTGGCGGCCGTGGCGGAACTCGTCGGCCAGGCCTCGCCGGCCCTCGAGGAGCTCGATCGCCAGCTCGACGGCCTGGCCGAGAAGGTGGCCGCGTTCGATTTCGACGCCGCCGGCCAGGCCTCGCTCGACCTGATGGCGGAGATCCGCGCCAAGGTCAAGGAGGTGCTGGGCTCCGGCGACGTTCCCGCGCCGGCGCGGGCGGCGATCGGCCTGGCCGCGCAGGGGCTCAAGGGCATCCACCTCTCCGCCGAAGTGGGCGCTCCGGCCCAGCAGGTGCTCGCCCAGCTGGACCCGGCGGCGATCCTGGCGCCGATCGAGCCGTTGCTGGCGCGGCTCCACGAGGTGGTCGAGACGGTCTCGCCCAAGGCCCTGGTCGAGCGCCTCGAGGGCCCCTACTCGCAGCTCACGGGTGCCCTCGCCCAGCTCAAGCCAGCGCTCCTGGTGGAGGGCCTCGAGGGTGAGCTCGGCCGATTCTCCGACCTGGTCGGCCAGCTCGACCCCGTGGTGCTCGTCCAGCCGCTCCAGAAGGAGTTCGAGAAGCTCAAGCAGAAGCTCGCCGACGCCACGGACCCGGCGCCGCTCTTTGCGCCCCTCGAGGAGCTCTACGACCAGCTGCTCGCCTTGATCGACCGCCTGGACCTCGGCAAGGTACTCGAGGCCGCCGTGCGCAAGGTGGCGGAGCTGCCGGCAGGGGTGCAGAAGGCCGTGGGGGCGGCGGTGGCGGCCAAGGCGGGCGGCGGCCCTCTGGCCCTGGCCGAGGCGGCCGAGCCCTTCCGCTTCGGCGACGTGCTGCGACCGCTGCAGCTGCTCTTGGCCCAGCTGAAGAAGGCCGTGGTGGGCATGGCGAGCGAAGTGCTCGATGCGGCCCTCGGCCGCCTCGAGCGGGCGGTGGCCGGCCTGCTCGCCCTGGTGGATCCGGCGGTGGGCCTGGGCGGCCGGATCTCCGCCGCCGTGGCCGAGCGCCGCGCCCAGCTCGATTTCGCCGATCCGGACGGAGTCACGGCCGAGCTGCGCGCCAGCCTGGCCGAGCTCTCCGGGGTGGCCGCTGGCCTCTCCCTCTCTGTTTCCGGGCAAGCCCGGCTCGGCGGCGCCGTGGCCTCGGTGCAGCTGGAAGGCCGCCTGGATCTCTCCTTCGGCGGCAGCCTCGCCCTCGAGCCCGAGGGCCTGCTCGCCGGCCTGGCCGTGCCCGAGCTCGACAACGCCCTGGCCGAGCTCTCCCGCGCCCTCGAGAGGCGGCTGCCGGCGCCTCTCTCCCAGGTCGCCACGGCACCGCTCGCGGCGCGCCTCGGGGCGCTCTTCGATGCCCTCGACCCGAGCTCGGTGATCGCCGAGCTCGACAGCCTGGGCGAGCAGATCCTGGCCAAGCTGCAGAGCTTCATCAAGGAGATCCTGGCCGGCATGATGCGGATCTGGAACCGCGTCTTCGAGCTCCTGGACCTGTTCTCGCCCCAGGGCCTGCTGAAGCAGATCTCGGCCGGCATGGGCCGGGTGAAGGCCGAGCTCGCGGTGCTCGACCCGCGGCCGATCAAAGAGGAAGCCGTCGAGCTGCGCGACGCCGTGCTCGAGGTGCTCGACGCCTTCTCGCCGGCGGCCATCGCCGGCCAGCTCTCCGGGCTCTTCGCCGCCGTGCGCGCCAAGCTCGGCGAGCTCGACCCGGCAGTGCTCCTCGGGGACCTCGATCCCCTCGCGGGTGTGCTCGCCTCGCTCGAGGATCTGCGCCCCGCGAAGGTGCTCGCCCCCCTGGTGGAGTCGACCGCCCAGCTCCAGGAGGCCCTCGACAAGCTCGCCGGAGTGGAGCTGGGCAAGGCCCTGGTGGCGGCCGTGGCCAAGCTCCAGGGCCGGCTCGAAGTGACGATCACCGGCCTCGAGGGCGAACTCGATGGCCTGCTGGACGACCTGGGTGCCGGAGGCAGTGGAGGCTTCGATGTCGATGCAAGCGTCTCGGCGAGCAGCTGAGCCCTGGCAGGAGCTGTGCGACCCGGCCCGCGGCCGGCGTCGCTACCGGGCCGATGCCGCCGGCAGGGCGGTGGAGCTCGCGCTCGCCGATGGCCGCAGCTTGAGCCTCGAGCGGGACGCTGCCGGGCAGCTGCTCGCCCTGCGGGGCAGCGACGGCGGCGAGATCCGCTTCCGGCCGCCCGAGGCCGGCCAGCCCTGGCTCGAAGTGATGGACGAGGCCGGCTCCACCCGCCTCGAGATTGAGCGGGGACGGCGCGCACTCGAGCGCGGCGGCGATCGACTGAGCTTCGAGCAGGACGCGCAAGACCGGCCCGCGAAGGTTCACCTGCCCGGGTCGCCGGCTGCGCTCGAATACCGCTGGCAGGGCCGGCAGCGCTGCGAGCTCGGCGCCTCCGGCCAGGGCCCGATGCTGGTGGTGGAGACGGTCGGCCGGGGTGAGCGCTTCACCCTGCCGAGCGGGGTTGGCTGGCAAGTCGAGAGCCGACTCGGCCGGGCTACTTTGCGGGTTCAAGACGCCGCCGGGAACGAGACCTTCGCCCTCGAGATCGAGCACGATCTGTTCGGTCGCACCCTCGCACGGCGCTTTCGAGGCGGCCACGAGGAGACCTTCGAGCGGGACGGGCAGGGCCGGCTGCAGCGCTCTCTGCGGCGCTTCCCGGACGGCCGCGAGGAAGTGCTCGAGCAGATCTACCAGGGCGAGGAGCGCGTGGCCGAGGGCCGCGGTGGCGCCTGGCGGCGCTTCGCCGTGGGCGAGGGCGGGCGCGTCGAGCGGCTCATTCGCAGCGACGGCTCGACCGTCTCCTACCGCTACGACGCCGCCGGCCGCCGCAGCGAGCGCATCGAAGGGGACCAGATCACCCGCTACCGCTGGGACCTCTTCGGCCAGCTCGCCGAAGTCGAAACGCCGGGGGCCACCGTGCGCTATCGCTACGACGGTTTCGGCCGCCGGCTCTCGAGCGAGGTGGCAGGCCGGCGGCGCCACGAGCACCGGGACGAAGCCGGCCGGCTGTGGGCCGTGACCGACTCGGCGGGCCGCGCTCTTCACAGCTTCCTGTGGTGGAGCGGGCGGGTGCTGGCCCGGCTGGACGGCCCTCTGGGCAGTCCCTTGGCCGAGGTCTATTTGACCGACCCGCTGGGCACGCCGCTCGCCCGGGTCGATGCCGAGACGGGAGCGGTCGAGCTGCTCGAGGCGCCGCTCTACGGCCAGGCCGGCGGCGACAGGGCTCCACGCCCCTCCCTCTACGGCCACTTCGGGGACCCGGAGACCGGCCTCATCCATTTCGGTGTGCGGGACCTCGACCCCGAGCTCGGCCATTTCCTCGCCCCCGACCCCTGGCACGGCGAGGCCGACGATCCGCGTCGTCTGGCCGGCGTGCCGGCGGCGGAGATCGCCGCCGGGGCCGAGCTACCCCTCCGGGGAACCCACGCCTACGCCCTCTGCCGCTTCGATCCGGTGGGCCGCTTCGATCTCGACGGTCATTCGGCCGGCATGGCCATCCTCAACACGCTGCTGGCGTTTTCCTGGGGCTGGCCGCTGACGGCGCTGTCGCTGTACTTGTTCTTGCCGCTGAACCTCTATCTCGAGGTGATCCTCGACGTCATCCAGTTCATCATCTTCCTCTGGCCCGGCGGGCGCAGCCCCTTCGACCTGCCCACCCAGCGCCTGCACATCTGGAACGCCGTGGGCGCGGCGGCGAGCGGCCGCCAGAGCATGTTCGCCTTCGGCCTGAACGGCCTGGTGCCGCGCTATTTCTCCTCGCACTTCGACGCCAAGGACCCGCGGGCGGTGACTATCGGCAACGTGATCTGGATGGACCGCGAGGAACTGCACCAGCTGGCCCAGCCGCGCATCCTCGACGTCTGGAACCTCGCTGGCCCGCCGGATCCGGCACTGGGCGGTGCGCCCAAGGCGGGGGCCACGCGCTTCAACAACAACCCCGCCCGGAGCTCGGTGGTCGTGGTGGAGGGTGCCGACAAGGACGGCAAGAAGCGACTCCACGGCAGCTACTGGACCCGCGGCTTCGGCAACACGGTGGTGGCGAGCGGAGCGGACTTCGTCTTCGAGGATCGGCCGAACCCGCCCCTCGCCGCCGGAGCGCCGGCCGCGGCCTTGATCAGCCCCGGCACGATGCACCTCACCAAATGGCTGCCCCGGGGCTTCCCCTTCCCGGAGAAGGCCAACTCGCCGGAGAAGCTCGAAGTTCGCGAGCTGCTCCACACCGGGGGCACCGACCTCGCCTCGGACGGCGAGCTCCTGACCTCCGGCGCCCTGGATGTGGATGCCGGTGAGAGCTTCGCCGCCGGCGACGCGGTGCGGGTGAGCGCCAAGGGCGTGACGCCGGTGTACCGGCGCATCGGCCTGGTCGCCGAAGGGGTGGTGGATCGGGACGAGAAGAAGTCCCTGCTGCTCGACCGGCCCCTGCCCAGCGCCCCGCCGAACGCCTTTCCGAGCGAGGACCTGGCGCTCGAGAAGGTGAGCGACGAAGCCCAGACCAGCCCTGGCTGGGCCCAGGGCGCCGCTGCCAACGTGGTGGTGCTGGCGGCGCCGGCGCCACTGCCGGCCGTGTGGCCGCCGCCGTGGCAGAAGAAGGACGTGGTGAAGATCACCGCCACCACCGCGGCGCCGAGCCCGGCCGTGCCGGCGGGCGGCGCGACCCGTCTCGAGGCCAAGATCGCCTACGCCCACCTCACCACAGTGGGGGTGAAGCTGGAGCTCAGCCCCCCGCTCGGCGCGGCCCCGGCCGCGGGCTCCGACCTGGTGCTGATGAAGCCCCGCAACCAGCCCCGCGACGGCGAGATGAAGGACCCTGCGACCAAGCCGGCCGAGATCGAGCTGGTCACCACGCCGCCCGAGATCCACGTCGGCGACCGCCTGACGGTGAAGGTCAAGAGGGCTCCCGGCCAGGCGGTGCCGGTGCGCGTGACGGCCAAGAACGGCCTGGTGATCACGGTCGATCCGCCGGTGGCGCCGCTGCTCGGCGTGGCCGCCCGGGCCATCGTGGAGGTGCAGCTCTTCGAGCCGCGCAAGGTGGGCGCCCACCACAAGGCGAAGATCCTCTCGGTGGCCGCCAACGTGGTGGAGATCGAGCCGGAAGCGACCGACGACTTCAAGCTCAAGGCCCTGGTGGGCTTCAGCGCCGGCGGGCACGACGAGATGCGCCTGGTGGACAAGGTCCAAGAGCTGCGCTTCGTGCTCTCCGAGGACGTGGTGGGCACCGGGCCCTTCGAGCTCCGGGCCGCCAAGCTGAAAGACAAGACCTGCCCGCCCAAGGCCCGGAACACCCAGCTCTACCGCTTCATCCGCCACACCGGCGGAGCGCGGCCCACCACCTACGGCAAGTACCCGGCCAAGCTGCTGGAAGTCTCGGTCGGGGTTTTCACCGCCTCGAGCTCGCTCCACTTCACGCAGCCGGACGCCGCCACCGCGGCCACCCTCCACGGGGACTACAAGCTGCGCTGGCGGCCGGAGATCGTGGGCACCGAGGAGTTCTGGGTGCTCGAGCAGGACCTGCCCATCCACGACGAGACGGTGGGTGGGGCGCCCGCCAAGGTCTGGGTGGGGGAGCTCTCGCTCAACGTCCAACGGGCGGTGGTGCCCACCTTCCCGGCGGTGAGGATCCGCGAGCTCTCGGCTTCGGGAGCCTCGGTGGCGGACACCGCGACCCAGCGAGTGATGGCCCGGGCCGCCGAGGTGCTGGTGCCGGAAGCGCCGAGCGTGAACCACAGCCACGACCGCGCCCTGCTCGAGCACGAGCTGCACCACGCGGTGCAGAGCACCCACGTGGGCCCGATGCTCGGCGCCCTGCCCGTGCAAGGCGTGTTGATGAGCTTCTTCGATTTCTTCGGCGCGGCCGGCGGCGATGTTCCGGACTGGGCCAAGCAGCCGGTGCTCGACAAGAACGGCAACCCGCCGGCCAATTTCCCCGACCACATCGACAACAACACCCAGCTCAACTGGCCCCAGGTGTTCAGCATCGGCGGGCTCTCCCAGCTGGCCTGGAAGTACCTCTTCCTGCTGCCCGCCTACTTCAACGAGGACGCCCGGAAGTCGATCACCCACAGCTCGTTCTCGGACTGGTCCTTCGCTCTCTCGCCGGTGTGGCGGCTGACCCTCGCCCATCTGCCCGAGGTGGACCCGAACGCTTCCGACGGCGAGCGCTGGGGTGTGGCCTTCGCCAAGCTCCTCTCGCGGGCCCTCGACCTGCGCTCCTGGTTCCCCGGGCCGGGCCTCGCCATCCTCGCCGGGGATGGCCCACAGAACCGCTTCGAGCAGGGCGCCAGCCGGGCCTCCGGAGATCTCTACTCGACGATCCTCACCGCCAACGACCAGTTCAATCACAAGGGCAAGAAGAAAGCCGACCTCAAACCCGATCTCGGCGACGTGGTGCGCCTGCTGGCCTTCGCGGACGGCCGCTTCGACTCCTATCTCGTCTATGGCCACGGAGACCAGCCGGGCTCGCCGGTGGCGTACCAGGAGGGAGTCTCGGCGGAGACGCCGCTCACGATCACCGTGAAGACGCCGCCGGCGGGAGGCGACGCCCTGCTGCATCCGAGCCTCTACGAGGTGGTGGGGGGGGCCGCTCCCACCCACACCGTGGAAGGCCCGCAGCCTCCGGCCGGAGCGCGGCCCCAGGTGGCCTTCCACCGGCTGTCGGCAGGCACGGACCTGGTGCCCCGCCTGCCATCGATGGTGCCCATGCCGCCGCGGGTCAACCGCTCGGTGGGCTTCTATTTCCTGGCCGGAACTCCCGGCACTTACGAAGTCACCGCCTTCTGGAACCCCGGCAAGCCCACGCCGGCCGCCAACCAGGCGGTGCGCGACAAGATCCGCACCCACCAGGTGGAGCTCACCGTGGGCGGCAAGGTGAGCCTCGGCAAGGACGACGTGCCCTGGGAGTTGCCCCCCGCCGTGGGCGGCGTGCCCGCCCGGGTGGTCGAGCGCTTCCTGACCGAGCTCGCGGACTTCAAGGTGGCCGGCCACAAGATCAGCGGCTGGGTGCTCGAGAGCGACCCGCCGGCCATCGTCACCCAGAGCAACCTGGCCGACCGCAGCGGCTGGCGCTTCAAGATGGCCAAGGCCCTGCCCCCGGGCGCCGGGCCCCACCGGGCACGGGTGCGCCTGTTCCGCCTGCTCACCCCCACCGACCCGGCCTTCGACCTGCAGTTCAAAGGAGAGGCGAGCCTCGCCGGTGTCCGCAGCTACTTGCCGGGCGAGATCTGGATTCCGGTGCGGGACTTCCTTCTCGAACTCAAGGATCTGCCGGCAATTCCGGCCAAGGCCATGGACTTCGACAAGAAAGAAACCCTCGAGCTGCCGATCCGCGTGGCCGGCCCGGGTTCGATCCAGTTCAAGAAGGGCGCGGCCGCGGCCCTGGTGCCCACCAAGAAGCTCGCCGGGGCTCCAGCCGGTCAGCCGCGGGGAGAGAAATGGCAGCTCGGCCCCTTCGCCGACCCGCCGGAGGATCCAGAGGTCTACACCGGCACGGTGACCTTTGGAACGGCTCCGGACACCGCGGACCGGCCGTTCCAGCTCACGGTCAATCCGGCCATCCGGCTCACCAACACCGTGGCCGGCGGTCCCTTCGAGGCCACGAGCGCCACCCCCCTGAAGCTCGACATCACGGGCGGCACCGCCCCCTACACCGTGGCAGCCCCCGGAGTCCCGGCCGGAACCACGGTGGCGATCGTCGCCGGCAAGGTGGAGGTGAAAGTGACGACCGCCCCCGCCGCGGACCAGGAAGTGATCGTCCAGATCAAAGACAGCGGCGGCCGCAAGGGCAAGAGGAAGGTGAAAATCAAGGCCTGAAGCGCTCCTGGGAGCGCCGCCCGACCGGCGGCTTACCTTCGGAGAAAAGGCGCGGCGAGGGCGAATTCACGGCCCTCACGGGTCCGCCTTGGCTCGCCCGTGATCTTGACCGCTGTACTGGTAACCAGTAGTCTGGATTCGGATGCATTACGAGTGGGACCCAAGCAAGGCGTTGAGAATCGCCGCAAGCACGGCATCGACTTCCTGGACGCGGTGGAGGCGCTCGAGGATCCGGGGCGTCTCGAAGAAATCGACCGCAGGTTTGACTACGGCGAGGAACGCTTCCGAGTGCTTGGGAGGGTATCGGGCCGAGTCCTGCTAGTGATCGCTACCCCTCGCGGAGAAGGAACTCTCCGCATCATTTCAGCCCGTAGAGCCACGCGAGATGAGCAAGAGCGCTACTTCACGCCTGATCCGGAAGCCTGGTGAGCCGCCTCTCCAGGGAGAGAGCGATTGGGCTCGAGTCGATGCCATGACCGACGACGAGGTTCTGGCGGCTGCGCAGGCGGATCCTGACGCCCCGCCGTTGAGCTCCCAGGAGCTGGCGCGCATGGCGCGAGTGTCGCCGGTCAAGCTCCTGCGCCAGCGGCTCGGCATGACCCAGGCCGAATTCGCCCTGGCTTTCGGCTTGCCGCTCGCGACCCTGAGAGATTGGGAGCAGCGTCGCTCCACTCCCGATGCCCCCGCTCGAGCCCTGCTCAAGGCGATCGACCGCGAGCCGGAGACCATGCGCCGCCTGTTGGCTGCGAGCGCCGCCTGAGGCTGATTCGGAAGGCTTCGGCTGCCCTTGACATGGGCACCGGGGACCTTCTAGCATTGCCGCTCTTCGCGCCGCGAAGACCGGTTTCGTGTGGCCGTCTCGGCCTCGTGCGGTGGGGGATCGGTGGCGGACCGGTTGGCGGCTCCCGCTTTCGCAGTGCCTGCGAGCCCTGAAGGCCCCCCAAGGCGGCGGAAACGTTCGAGCGAGACCGGGTGAGCGGGATGGGCGAAGGCTGGACCAGGAGAGGCAGGATGAGGAAGACATACAGCCCGAAGATCAGCGAGGTGGAGCGCAACTGGAGCGTGGTGGATGCCGAGGGCGTGACCCTGGGGCGTCTGTGCACGGAAGTGGCCCGCCGGCTGATGGGCAAGCACAAACCCACCTATACCCCGTCGCTCGACGTCGGCGACTTCGTGATCGTGGTCAACGCCGAGAAGGTGGTGCTGACGGGGCGCAAAGAAGACCAGAAGATCTACTACCGCCACAGCGGCCAGCCCGGCAAGCTCAAGCAAGAAACTGCCGGCCACCTGCGCCAGCGCCGGCCCGCGATGATCGTCGAAGAGGCGGTCAAGGGCATGCTGCCGAAGAACAAGCTGGGGCGCCAGCTGCTGCGCAAGCTCAAGGTCTACGCTGGCCCGGAGCATCCGCACCAGGCCCAGAAGCCTGCCGTTCTCGACGCCCGGGCCCACCTCTAGGGCGGACTGTAAAGTGATTGTGAGGAGAGTCCCTTGAACGAGGTTTCCTACTACGGCACCGGCCGGCGCAAGACCGCCTCCGCGCGGGTTTTCATGCGCCCCGGCTCGGGCCAGATGACCGTCAACGATCGCCCCCTCGACGTGTTTTTCCCCAACGAAGTCCTGAAGATGATCATCAAGCAGCCGCTGCTGCTCACCGAGACCATCGAAAAGTTCGATTTCAACGTGACGGTGGAAGGTGGCGGGCCGAGCGGACAGGCGGGGGCGATTCGCCATGGCATCTCGCGGGCGCTCATCCTCTTCAGCAGCGAGCTTCGCGAGCGTTTGAAGTCCGCCGGGTTCCTGACGCGCGACCCGCGCAAGAAGGAACGCAAGAAGTACGGTCAGCGGGGCGCGCGCGCGCGCTTCCAGTTCAGCAAGCGCTAAGCGCGAGGCAAGGAGATCGTCTTGGTCGATATCACCATGCAGGAGCTGCTCGAGGCGGGCGTTCACTTCGGGCACCAGACGCGGCGTTGGAACCCGAAGATGAAGCCTTACATCTTCGGCAAACGCAACGGCATCTACATCATCGATCTGCAGCGCACCTTGAAGCTTGCCAAGGAAGCGCTGGACTTCGTGAACAACCTGGGCCTCGAGGGCAAGCGATTGCTCTTCGTGGGCACCAAGCGGCAAGCTCAGGAAGCGATCGCCGAGGAAGCGCGGCGCTGCGGCGGCTTCTTCGTCACCCATCGCTGGCTGGGCGGCACGCTCACCAACTTCGTCACCCTGCGCACCTCGATCCAGCGGCTGAAGGAAGTGGAAGGTCGCCTGAACGACTCCGCGGCGCCGCTGACCAAGAAGGAGCGCCTGCGCCTCGATCGCGAGCACGCCCGCATGGTGCGCAACCTCGACGGCATCCGCGACATGGAAGAGCTGCCGGACGCGATCTTCGTGATCGATCCGAAAAAGGAAGCGATCGCGGTCGCCGAGGCCAACAAGCTGGGAATTCCGGTGATCGCCGTGGTCGACACCAACTGCGATCCCGAACTGATCGACTACATCATCCCGGGCAACGACGACGCTATCCGCGCCATTCGGCTGTTCGCTGCCAAGCTGGCGGATGCCTACAGCCAGGGCGGTGGCCAGTTGGCCCGCGAGATGGGTGAGGACAAGTCGGCTGCCGGGATGCCGCCGGCCGCCATCGCGAGCCAGGCGGCGGAAGGCGCGGCACCGCCCGCGTAAGCAGGCTCTGGCTTCGCCCCAGCCGCCGGCCCCGGCCTTCCAGTCGGGGCTCGATGCGGCGGAAAGCCCAAGGTCAGTCGAGCAAGGAGCCCGTCCCGGGCTCCCACCGCACGCTGACCTTTTGTTTTGCCCAAACGGAAGAGGAAGACACACGTCATGAGCATTTCCGCGCAACTGGTCAAGGAGCTCCGCGAGCGCACGGGCGCCGGGATGATGGATTGCAAGGCCGCCCTCACGGAGACCAACGGCGACATCGAAAAGGCAGTGGACAACCTGCGCAAGAAGGGTATGGCCTCGGCGGCCAAGAAGGCCGGCCGAGTGGCGGCCGAGGGACTGATCGGCTCCTACATCCATGCCGGCGGCAAGATCGGCGTCCTGGTGGAGGTCAACTGCGAGACCGACTTCGTGGCCCGCACCGAGGAATTCGCCGAGCTGGTGAAGGACATCGCCATGCACGTCGCCGCGGCCGAGCCTCGCTTCGCCTCCCGGGACGAAGTCACCGAGGCGGACCTCGAGCGCGAGCGTGAGATCTACCGCGAGCAGACCCTGGCGGCCGGCAAGCCGGCCAACATGGTGGACAAGATCGTCGAAGGCAAGCTCGGCAAGTTCTACGCCGAGACCGTGCTGATCGAGCAGCCGTTCATCAAGGATCCCAACCTCACCGTGGGCGAGCTGATCACTCAGAAAGTGGCGAAAATCGGCGAGAACATCCGGGTCCGCCGCTTCGTGCGCTTCCGGCTGGGCGAGGGCATCGCCAAGAAGGAAGACGACTTCGCGGCCGAAGTGGCCGGGATGATCAAAGGCTAGGCCGGGGTGGGCGAACGGCCGGTTTATCGCCGAGTCCTGTTGAAGCTCTCGGGAGAGGCCCTGATGGGCTCCCAGAGCTTCGGCCTGGACGAGAGCGTGGTGGTGAAGATCGCCGACGAGATCTCCGAAGTCTCGCGGCTGGGAGTGGAGCTCGCGGTGGTGATCGGCGGTGGCAACATCATTCGGGGCCTGGCCGCCAGCCACCGCGGCATCGAACGGGTGACCGGCGACTACATGGGCATGCTGGCCACGGTGATCAACGCCCTGGCCCTGCAGGACGCCCTCGAGAAGCGGGGCACCACCACCCGGGTCCAGACCGCGATCGACATCCGGGAGGTGGCCGAGCCCTTCATCCGGCGGCGGGCCATCCGTCACCTCGAGAAGGGGCGGGTGGTGATCTTCGCCGCCGGCACCGGCAACCCGTTCTTCACCACGGATTCGGCGGCGGCCCTGCGGGCCAACGAGATCCACGCCGAGGTGCTGCTCAAGGCGACCCAGGTGGACGGCATCTACACCGCCGACCCCAAGCTCGACGCGAGCGCCACCCTTTTGCCCCGGCTGACCTACCAGCAGGTGCTGGAGCGCAATCTCCAGGTGATGGATGCCGCGGCGATCAGCCTCTGCCGGGACAACCGCCTGCCCATTGTGGTCTTCGACCTGATGACGGCGGGCAATGTGCGGCGGGTGGTCTGCGGGGCGCCGGTGGGTTCCCGAGTCGAGGGATAATGGTTTCCCCATAGAGCTTGAGCGAACCGGCCGCCGATGCCGGTCGGGCAGAGAAGGAGGGGTGCAATGAAAGAGGTGTTTCGCTCGGTCGAGGAGCACATGAAGCACGCGGTGGACCACTTCCACCACGAGCTCAAGCATCTGCGCACCGGCCGGGCCTCGATCTCGATTCTCGAAGGGGTGGTGGTGGACTACTACGGCACCCCGACGCCGCTCAACCAGGTGGCCACGCTCTCCGTGGCCGACGCCGCGATGCTGCTGGCCCAGCCCTGGGAGCCGGGGCAGATCGCCGCCATCGAGCGGGCCATCATCAAGGCCGACCTGGGCCTGAATCCGGCGAACGACGGTCGGGTGGTGCGCATCCCGGTGCCTCAGCTCACCGAAGAGCGGCGCCGGGAGCTGGTGAAGAAGGCCCACGACATGGCCGAGCACGCCAGGAACGGCGTGCGCCAGGCGCGCCGCGACGGCAACGACCGGCTGAAGAAGATGGAGAAGGACAAGACCATCAGCCAGGACGACGAGCGCCGCGGCCACGAGGAGACCCAGAAGCTCCACGACAAGTACATCGGCGAGATCAACCACGCCCTCGAGAACAAGGAAGCCCAGATCCTCGCTCCCTGAGGTCTGCCGGCGCCCCCCCCCTCCTTCCAAGCAAGCCCGTGCGCATCTACGGCTATCACCCGGTCCGCGAGGCGCTGCGGCACCGCCCCCACGAAGTGGAGAAGGTGTACGTCGCTCCCTCCCGGGGGGGCAGCCGGCGGCGGGAGATCGAAACCCTCTGCGCCCGTCACCGCGTGACCCTGGCCCCGGCCGCTCCGCGCCTCTTCGCCGGCCTCGAGGAGGAAGTGCACAACGGCTTCGCGGCGGAGCTGCGTGCGGCAGAGATGAGCCCCGAAGCCGCCGGCGATGCCGATCTCGTGGTGCTGGTGGAAGACGTTCAGGACCCGCGCAACCTCGGCGCCCTGCTGCGCGTCTGCGAGGGCGCGGGGGTGGGGCGGGTGCTGATCCGCGATCGCGGCGCGGCGCCGCTCACTCCCACCGTGGTCAAGGCCTCGGCCGGCGCCGCGGAGCTGCTGCCGATCGAGCGCGTCACCAACTCCTCCCAGACCCTCGAAGAGCTGAAGGAGCAGGGCTTCTGGGTCTACGGCGTCACCGCCGAGGGCGACCCGCCCTGGCGAGCGGACCTCAGCGGCAAAGTGCTGCTCTGCTTCGGTGGCGAGGAGAACGGCCTGCGGGACCTCACCCGCAAGCGCTGCGATCGCCTGCTCGGCCTGCCCATGCGGGGGCGGGTGGAGTCCCTCAACCTGGCGACGGCCGCAGCAGCTGTGCTCTACGAAGCCGTCCGCCAGCGCAGCGGCTCCTAGCCGCCCGGCTCAGCGCATGCGCAGGGCCGCAACCACCAGGGCCACGAAGACGGCCATGGTCACCACCCGGATCACCCTCGACAGCGTGTAGGCGCGCACGAAGGCCTCCGGCAGGCTTGCGCGGCGGAACCGGCCCACCGCCGTCCAGGTGGAGGCGGCCGCGCTGGCGACCACCAGCACCATGGCGGCGGTGATCAGCTCCACCCAACGGTCCGGAGCCTGGAAAGCGAAGCCCACCAGGCCGAGGGAGAGGCCGATCGCCACCAGATTGGGCCAGGGCGAGCCGCCGACGGCGCTTTCGAGGAATCTCCCCTTCTCCTCCGTGCTGAGCGCCTGCAGCGCCTTGCGAAAGGGCAGATTGGCGGCGAGCAGGCCGGCCACGAAGACCACCAGGGCGAGGATCACCATCGAACGGGCTCCTTGTCGGGAGCCCCGAGTGTAGCAGGCTGCTAGCCCGAGGGGTGGGTCGCCGGAGCCGGCGTCGGTTCGGGACTCGGGCCCTGGCGGATCGCGGTCTCGAGCGGGCTCGCCCGGGGCGGCACCCGGAGGCCGAAGGTGCCCGGGTTCGGCTCGGGCCGCGGGGCGAGCTCGGCCACCAGCTCGGCTGGCACTTCCCACACCGAAGCCTTGAAGTCCGGGTTGGCGGCCACCACCAGCGCATAGCGGAACTTCCGGGGCTCGGCGTCCACCCAGGTCTTGGCTCCGGCGAGGGGCAGGAGGAAGCCGTCCGCCGGCGCCTGGGCCAGGCTCGGCGGGGCCTGGCCCACGAAGATCAGGCCCGGTTCCGTGGTGCCCGAGGGCAGCGCGAGCGAGAGGTAGCCGGAGACTTCGCGACCCCAGTCGAAGAGGCGGCCGCGGCCGGCCTTGCCCGCCACGGCCATGGTGCCGTGCTCGGGGCTCCACAGGAAGGAGACCAGCGCCGGCGTGTCGTGGAGGGGGCCTCCGGGAGGCGGAAAGACCGGGCGGGGAGCCTCGGGTTGCTCGGGAGTCCGCCAGCGTCCGATCGGCGACCGGCCCCAGACCCGCGCCGCCTCGGCCTCGCCGCTGAGCGGCCAGCCCCGAGCCAGCCAGGGATCGAAAGCGCGGATCACCCGCCAGCTGCCGTCCGAGACCACCACCTCCCGGCCCTCGACGCGCAGGTCGGCCAGGAAGCCGCCGTTGCCGCGGCTGCTGCGCACTTCCGCGACGATCCGGTTGCTGCCCGCCTGGAGCAGGTGGCCCACCTCGTAGCGGTCGAGCGGAGCCGCGGTGGTGTAGCGGTTCGCGCCCAGCCGATAGCCGTTCAGGCTGAGCACGTACTCCTCGTCGCCCAGAACCTCGAGACTCGCCTCCTTCGGCGCCTCCGGGAGCGAGAAGTCGCGCACCAACCAGAAGGTCCGAGGGGCGGTGGAGCGGCTGGAGTCGGGCGACCAGATCCAGCAGGCACGGCCGGTGGTCGGGGAGCTCGGCCCCCAGCGCCGCAGCAGCTGATGGCCGAGCGCCGCCCCCAGGAGGGCGAGCACGGCGGCGGGAAGCAGCAGGGAGCGGCGACGCAAGGGCGAGATCTCCGGCGGCTGCAGGCCGCCGGCCGGCATTCTATCTGCCGGAGCAGTGATTGACTCCGGGAGGAGGCGTCGCTAGAATCTCTGCACTTTCGAGCATCCGAAAATTTTCTCTCGATCAAGGCCCCAAGATCGGCCCGGGAGTGAAACGAGACGTTGCGCCGGAAAGCCCAAGGTTGCGGCCGTCTCTCGATCTAGAGGGACCTAGCCTCGACCGAGCCGGTCGACCTGGAGGAGAAGCCCATGCCAGACCCCATCGTGCGCTACAGCCTGGAGCAGTTCGCGCTCCTCCTCGCGGCCTACAAGCCGGGCCGCCGCATCAACGCGGTGCACCTCCATCACACCTGGAGGCCGAACCACAGCCAGTGGCGGGGACAGGCTTCGGTGGAGGCGATGCGCCGCTTCCACATGGAGGAGAACCACTGGAGCGACATCGCCCAGCACCTCACCCTCGACCCCGCCGGCGGCCTGTGGAGCGGCCGGCCCTGGACCAAGGCCCCGGCGAGCTCGGCCGGCGCCAACGGCACGGCCGACGAAGGCCCCTTCATGATCGAGATGGTGGGGGACTTCGACCTCGGCAAGGACGTCTTCGAGGGCGAGCAGAAGGCGACTATGTTGGGAGTGGTGGCGCGGCTGGTGATCCACTTCGATCTCGACCCGGGGGATCCGGACCTCAAGAAGGCCGTACGCTTCCACCGCGAGCTCAACCAGGGCAAGAAGACCTGCCCGGGCACTTCGCTCGACCTCGACGCCACCCGCGGGGAGATCGCCGCCGAGGCTTGACACGCGGTGCGTATCGTCGGGGCATGACCGATGCGCAGCCGGTTGTCGTGATCGACATCCGACGTCGCCAGCGCGTTGAAGAAACGCGTCAACCGGATGTCCAGCTGCGGATCAAGCCCGAAGAAGTCGCTCTTCATGGTGATCGGATCACCATTGGTCTGCGTCACATCGGTGTACTTGGCGCCCAGGTTTCCGACGACCCGGACGTTCTTGCCGAGCATGATGCGGCTGGGCGCGAGGATCGCGTGTCCCGGCCGCTTGACGATGTGGTAATCCTGCTGCACCACG
>CALMKX010000260.1 GCA_937867335.1 uncultured Acidobacteriota bacterium | reverse complement strand
GGTATTGTGTCGGCTGCCTGGTGATGCTGAATGCGGTCGGCGCCAGTGGCGCGGGCACCTTGAGCTCAGGCGGCTGCGAGCCCTCACGGCTCGTCACGGCGATCGCGGTGTTCGACGGAGTGACGAACGCAAGGGCGATCACGCCGTCGGCATCGTTGCTCACGGCAGACGACACGTTGACGAGGTACGTTTTGCCCGCGACGAGGGGGCCGGTGTTCGCTACGACGGCGCCCAGCGCCGGCGCGTTGTTCCACGTGAGGGTGGTCTCGGTCCAGGCAGCGTTAGCCACCGAGCGAATCGCGAAGCCCGTATTGGAGGAGCTTTCAGCGCGGAACTCCAGCGCCGCGGTCGTGGCGCCGGGCGCCCCGCCGAGGTCGAACCTCAGGAAGCCATAGAGCGCGGGCGACGCGTCCGTCCGAATTCGTGTCGCTTTGCCATAGGTCGTGGCGGGACTGCTGGCGTTGACATATGTATCGTCCGTTGGCACGTGGCCGACCTGCACGCCTGCGACGCTTGGGGACGGAGAGGCCGCGGCGAGGACTGAAGCGATAATCGCGACGAGCGCCGCGGTTAGCAGCCCCGGGCCGGCCAAGCGGGGTATCAACCTGGACACGGTGAGCGGCACGTTCACCGTCACGGCCGCCACCAGCCTGATCGACCCCACCGGCCAGGGCATCCGGGTGGCCTCGAGCCCGGGCCTGGTGGCGAGCTTCGGCGCCACCAACGTCACCGACAACGCGATCGGCACCGCTCCGGCCGCCACGGCGGTCGACCTCGCCACCGGCAACGCCGGCGCCACCTTCAACTTCACCAGCCTCAACGTGACGCCGGACGGTGCCGGCCTCTTGGCCAACAACAGCGGCACCATCAACATCGGCGGGACCTCCAACTCGATCGTCGCGAACGGCGGCCCGGCCCTGGACGTCACGTCCACCAGCCTGGGCAGCGGCGCCAGCTTCACCACCGTGAGCTCGATGAACAGCACGGGTCGCGGCGTCAACCTGGACACGGTTTCCGGCAGCTTCTCCGCGACGGCAGGCACGATTTCCAGCGCTGCCCAGCAGTCCTTCCGGGTCAATGCCGGCAACTCGGCGGTGAGCTACGGCGGCGCGGTCACCAACACCGCCGCAGCGCGCTTGATCGAAGTGACCAACCGCACCGGCGGGGCGATCACGTTCTCGGGCAATCTGAGCGGCACCGGCTCGAGCACCGGCATCCTGGTGCAGAACAACGCCACTTCCGGTACGCCGAGCGTCACCTTCAGCGGTGGCACGAAGAACTTCTCGACCGGGGCGAGCCCCGCCATCACCCTCGACAACAACGACGTCGCCACGGTGACTTTCAGCGGCGGCGGCCTCACGGTGGCGACGACTTCGGGCGCGGCGTTCAACGTGATCAACGGGGCGGCGGCCGTGAATGTCACCGGCAGTGGCAACACGCTCGCTTCCACCACCGGCACGGCTCTGAATGTGGCGAGCTCCAACATCGGCGCCAGCGGCCTCACCTTCCGCAGCATCAGCTCGAACGGGGCGGCGAGCGGCATCTCGCTCACCAGCACCGGCTCGAGCGGAGGCCTGACGGTCACCGGCACCGGCTCCGCGGGCTCGGGCGGCACCATCCAGAGCTCCACCGGGCCGGGCATCTTGCTCAGCAACACCCGCGACGTGAGCTTGGCCTCGATGAACGTGCAGAACGGCGGCGACGACGGCATCCGCGGCACCAGCGTGGTCAACTTCTCGCTTTCCGGCAGCAGCATCGCGACCAACGGCAACGCCACCACCGAACACGGCCTGGACTTCACGGAGCTCACCGGCACGGCCTCGATCACCAGCACCTCGGTGACCGGCTCGGCCGAGCACGACCTCTCGGTGGTGAACTCCACGGGCACCCTGAGCTCGTTCAACATCTCGGGCGCCGGCTGCCAGTTCTCGAACACTTCGGCCACCACCGGCTCGGACGGCATCCTCTTCCAGGGCAACTCCACGGCCAACATGACGATCAACGTCAGCGGCTGCACCTTCGCCAACAACCGCGGCGATCACTTCCAGGCCACCACGGACGGTGCGAGCTCGGCGACGATGGACGTCACCCTGAGTGGCAACACCATGACCGGCGCGGCGGGCAACCTGGGCGCGGGGATCACGATCAACCCGGCGAACTCGGCCAACATGGCGTTCAACCTGCTGAACAACAACATGACCGGCTCGGTGGTCTCGGCGATTACCCTGGTGCTGCAGAACTCGGCAGTGGGCGGATCGCTCCACGGCACGGTGTCGGGCAACCAGATCGGCAACGCAGGCGTGCTCGATTCCGGCTCGTCGCAGGGCAGCGGCATCTCGATCATCGGCGAGGGGGCCGGCACTCTGACGGTGGCTGTCACCAACAATGCCGTGCGCCAGTACAGCAACCCGTTCGGCATCCAGGTGGAAGCCCGCGGCAGCACCAACGTGAACGCCACGGTGACCGGCAACACGGTATCGAACCCCGGCACCTTCGCCGCGAACGGCATCTTCTCGCAGGCCGGCACGCTCACCGGCGACACGGCGAACCTCTGCCTGGATCTGGGCGGCGCCGGCGGCCTCGCCAACAGTGCGACCGGCTCGGGGGCGGGCGGCTCGACGGACCTGCGCGTCCGGCACCGCTTCGGCACCACCGTGCGGCTGCGAGGCTACACCGGAGCCCCCACGGATACCGCATTGGTGAATGTCTATCTCTCGGGTCGCAACGGCGGAGCCAGCGCTTCCTCCACGGTGAACATCACGGCGCCTGTCGGCGGTCAGTTCCTGAACACCACCGGACCCGGAGGCCCGTGTCCGCTACCGTAGAGGATGGGATGGAGAGGAGAAAGGAGGCTGTATGGCGGAACCGTTCTTGAGTGAGATTCGGATGATGAGCTTCGGATTCGCTCCGAAGGGCTGGGCCTTGTGCAACGGCCAGCTGTTGCCGATCAACCAGAACCAGGGGTTGTTCTCGTTGCTCGGTACAACCTACGGAGGGGATGGGCGGGTGAACTTCGGACTGCCGAACCTGCAGGGGCGGGTGCCCATCCACGTGGGCGGCAGCCACACGCTGGGAGAGCGTGGTGGCGAGCAGGCCCACACCCTGTCGATCTCGGAGATCCCCCAACACACGCACGTAGCCCAGGCGTCGTCGTCGAACGCCGGCACGCCAATTCCCACCAGCGATGTGCTGGCGGCGGCCAACAACCTCTACGCTGCGGCGACCAACCTCTTGGCCCTCGGCTCGAGCACGGTCGCCAACGTGGGCGGTAGCCAGGCCCACTTGAACATGCAGCCCTTCCTGGTGCTCAACTTCTCCATCGCCCTCCAGGGCATTTTCCCTTCCGCCACCTAGGAGGCCGCGATGGCACAACCGTACGTTGGCGAGATCCGCATGTTCGCCGGCAACTTCGCCCCGGCCGGCTGGATGTTCTGCGAAGGGCAGCTGCTGCCGATTTCGGAGTACGAGACGCTGTTCAACCTGATCGGCACCACCTACGGTGGGGATGGCCAGAGCACGTTCGCGCTGCCGGATCTGCGCGGGCGTTTGCCGGTGCACTTCGGTAGCGGCTTCGTTCTCGCCGAAACCGGCGGTGCGGAGGAGATCACCCTCACCGTCTCGCAGATCCCGGCCCATTCGCACCCCTGCCTGGTCACGGTCAATCCGGGAACGGTGCCCAACCCGCTGAACAACGCGGTAGCCGCTTCGCCGAACATCGACCTGTTCATCCAGGACGTGACCTCGGTCTCGATGGGCGCCAGTTCGATCACCTCGACGGGCGGCAGCCAGCCGCACACCAACTTCCAGCCGTATCTGTGCGTCGACTTCATCATCTCGTTGTTCGGGATTTTCCCGTCGCCTACCTAGGAGGGAGAGAGATGGACCCCTTTGTCGCTGAGATCCGCATCTTTCCGTTCAACTTCGCACCCAGAGGCTGGGCATGGTGCGACGGGCAGATCCTCCCCCTTTCCCAGAACACGGCTCTTTTCTCCCTGCTCGGAACCACCTACGGCGGCGACGGCAAGAGCAACTTCGCCCTGCCGGATCTTCAAGGCCGGGCGCCGATGCACCCCGGGCAGGGGCCGGGTCTCTCGCTCCACGACCTGGGAGAAACCGGTGGCAGCGATACGGTTTCGTTGCTCGAGAGCGAGATTCCCTCGCATTCCCACGCCCTCCGAGCCTCGCCGGACCCTGGCGACGTCAAGACTCCGGTGCCGAACGTGGTGATGGCGCGCTCGACGGGCGGCTTCGCCTACCTGGCCGGCTCGGCAAATGTCGCTCTCTCGGGTAACATGTTGGCTCCGGCCGGAGGCGACCAGCCGCACAACAACATGCAGCCCTACCTCACGCTGTACTTCAACATCGCTCTCCAGGGCGTCTATCCGCCCCGCACCTAAGCCCGCGCTGTGATCCCGCTCCCGCCCCCCGGCCAGCCCCTCGGCCGGTGGGGCGCGGTCTGTTCTGTTCCTGTTTCCCGAAGCGCTCTTATGTCCATTTTGATGGCTGCTGGTGGCCACGAGGAGGTGTGTGATGAAGCATTGCACGGAGGAGCCTGGCTTACGCTCCGGCTCGCTGAGCCGTCGGGAGGTGCTGGCCTTGGGCTCGGCCGCGGCGGTGGGGGGCCTCTTGGCGGAGGCTCCGGCCTGGGCGAGCGAGGTGGGCCCGCAGGTGCAGCGGATCGTCCAGGCCCCGGCGGCACCGCTCTCGGTGGGCTTTCTAGAGGGTAGCGAGGGCCGGCCCCGGTTCTTGCCCTGGAAGCACAAGGGTGGGGGCCGGGTGGTGCCGGCGGCCGAGATGCCGATCGGGGATCAGGGCCTGGCGGGCGAGACGGTGCTGATGACGGTCCACGGGCTCTACCCGCGGCTGCCGCCGAATCGCTTTCGGAGCTTCCAGAGCCTGGATCTGGTGGTGTGGGTGGAGAGCCAGGATCCGGCACTGCCGGGGCTGGTGCCGTTCATCGCCTGGGGAGGCCGGCGCAAGCCCCAGCGCAACCTGGGGCAGCGGTTGCGCTTCCCGGTGGGCTTGCCGGCGGACGGTGGCCTGGAGCTCACCGTGGAGGTTCGCTGGGAGTCAGACCAGCCGGGTGGAGCGCTGGTGGAGGTGCCTTATGGCACGCGCTTCACGGTGGACTGGACGCCCGGCTCTCCCCGGCTGCAGCAGGGGGTCTACTTGCTGGGAGTGGGGGAGGGGGTGTGGACCAAGGCTTCGAGGCTGCCGCGGGCGGGAGAGGCCCTGCGGGATGAGCTATGCTCTCTCGCCGTCAGCTTCGAATCTCCACTGTGGCAGTAGTCGCCGAGGCGGCTTGGGGAGGTGCTGGGATGGAGGAGCAGCAGCCGGGCCAAGGCCTGGCCGGCGTGCCGGGCCTCGGCCTGCGGCCGATCGTCGAGCAAGATCGGCCCTTTCTCTGCTACCTCTACGGCACCCTGCGGGAGCCGGAGCTCGCGATGGTGACGGACTGGTCTCCGGAGCGGAAGCGGGAGTTCGTCGAGCAGCAGTTCACGGCTCAGGATGCCTACTACCGCGAGCACTACCCGGGCGCGAGCCTGCAGCTGATCGAGCTCCACGGCGAGCCGATCGGCCGGCTGTATGTGGACCGCTGGACGGCGGAGATCCGGGTGATGGACATCGCGTTGGTGCCGGAGGCCCGTGGCCAGGGCCTGGGGGAGCGGCTGCTGCGTTTCATGCAGGACGAGGCAGCAGCAGCCGGCAAGGCGCTGACGATCCACGTGGAGCGTTTCAACCCGGCGCTGCGTCTCTACTCCCGCTTGGGCTTCCGGCTGAAGGAGGACAAGGGGGTCTACTACTTCCTGGAGTGGCTGCCGGGCTCTCCGGCCGGCGACTAGGTGAACACGGCTTCGTAGCGCATGCCGCGGGCGTCGGGCCCGATCGGCACCAGGAAGATCTCGAGGCGGCCCAGATCGGGATGGTCGAGGGGGTAGATCCGCTGCGGCAGCACCTGGTTCCGGGAGCCCACGAAAACCAGGCTGAAAGGCTGGCGGGAAGCTCTGCCGCCGCTGTGGTCGGCGAGGGCGTTGACTTCGGCGAGCTGGAGCTCGAGCGTATGGCCCTGGAGCTCGAGGCGGAAGGTTTGGGCGAGGTGCGGGGCGAACTGCTCTCGGGTGAGGGTCTCGAGCATGGGGTGGGGCTTCCTCCGTGCTGGCTCTCTCCCGGCGGGGATTGGGCAGCGGCTGGATTGTTCTCGTTGATCCTGGAACGAGACTAGACCGAAGCCCCCGCCCCTGGCAAGCCGAAGTCGAGGCACTCGGCCGAACGGCAGGCCGGGCTTCTTGGGTACTCGGCCGCTTGACAGCCGGGCTTTTCGGGGGCAGACTTGAACAATGGTTCAAAGCCTGGCTCCCCGGCCCCTGGCCTCGAGTGCGCTCGCTCATGAGCGCAAGCGGGAGATCCTGGCCGCCGCGTCGCGGGTGTTCCGGCGCCAGGGGCTGTCGCAGACCGGGATGCGCGACATCGCCGCCGAGCTCTCGATGACCGCCGGGAACCTCTACTACTACTTCACCAACAAGCAGGACCTGGTGCGCTTCTGCCAGGAGACCACGCTGGATGAGCTCCTGAGCCGGGGGGAGCGGATCTCCTCGCTCGCCCTGCAGGCCGATACGCGCCTCTACCTGCTCCTGGTGGCTCATGTGATCTGTTTGAACGCCATCTACCCGGGCTCGCTGGCTCACTTCGAGATCGAGACCCTCGAGGAGCCGGCCCGAGCTCCCCTGCTCGAGAAGCGCCGCGGCTACGAGCGGCTCTACAGCGCTCTCATCGAGGAAGGCGCGGCGGCCGGGGTGTTCCGGCCGGTGGACTCCCGCCTGGCTACCCTGGCTCTTCTGGGCGCGGTGAACTGGACGGTGAAGTGGTTCCATCCGGAGCGGGGTCGCTCCGTCCGGGAGGTGGGCGAGGAGTTCGCCGAGCTGCTGGTGCGGGGGCTCCTGGCTCCCGGCAGGGAGCTCGCCCGGCCGGACGCCGAGGCCTACCGGCTGCTCGAGGCCGACGCTGGGGCCCTTGCTTAAAGGGCCGTTCTTCGAGGTTCTGTGATGCCTGCCGAGAAAACCCTCCTGAGCTTCACGCTCAACGGCGAAGCCCACCAGGTGCTGGCGCCCACCCACCACACGCTGCTCGAGGTGCTGCGGGAAGAATGCGCGGCCACCGGTACCAAGCACGGCTGCGAGCTGGGGGAATGCGGCACCTGCACGGTGCTGGTCGACGGCCAGCCCGTGCTTTCCTGCCTGCTCCTGGCAGTGGAGGCGGAGGGCAGGGCGGTCGAGACAGTAGAGGGCCTGCAGCTCGGCAACCAGCTGCATCCGCTGCAGGCGGCCTTCGCGGACCTCGGCGCTGCGCAATGCGGCTACTGCACGCCGGGCATGTTGATGACCGCCAAGGCCTTGCTCGCGGCGAACCCTGAGCCCAGCACCGAGGAGATTCGCGCGGCCCTGGCCGGTAACCTCTGCCGCTGCACCGGCTACCACAAGATCGTCCAGGCCGTGGAATGGGCGGCGGCCCGGCTGCGCGGAGAGGCCACGGCCGAGCCTCCCCGCGAGGCCCTCTACGGCAGCCCCGAGCCGCAACGCTGAGCCGAGACACCGCTCGCCCTGGAGAGCCCATGCAACCGCTCGAGAAGCCCGAACACGATGCCCCTGCCGAAGGCGAGGAGCGCCCCTTGAACCTGATCGGCAAGGCCTTCCGCCGGGTGGACGGCCGGGCCAAGGTGACCGGGCAGACCCGCTACGCCGACGACCTCAGCTTCCCCCGCATGGTGCACCTGAAGCTGCTGCGCTCCACCGTGCCCCACGCCGAGATCCTCGAGATCGATGCTTCGGCCGCGCTCGCCCTGCCCGGTGTGCTGGCCGTGGCGACCGGCGAGGACTTCCCGGTTCCCTTCGGCATTCTTCCGGTTTCGGAGGACGAGCATGCCCTCTGCCGGGGTAAGGTGCGCTTCGTGGGCGATCCGGTGGCGGCCGTGGCGGCGCTCACCGAGGACCAGGCCGCCGAGGCGGCGCTGGCGGTTCGGGTGCAGTACCGGCCTCTCTCCACCATCGCCAGCCTGGAGGAAGCCCTCGCCACCCCGGAGCCGCAGATCCACGACTACGCGGACTCGGGCAACCTGCACAAGCAGGTCTCGATGTGCTTCGGGGACGTCGCGGCCGGCTTCGAAGAGGCCGAGCTGGTGCTCGAGGACACCTTCTTCTACAGCGGCAACACCCATCTGCCCCTCGAGCAGCACGCCTCGGTGGCCGTGCCCGAGGACGACGACCGCCTCACCCTCTACTCTTCCACCCAGACGCCGCACTACCTGCACCGGGCCCTGGCCAAGGTGCTCGGCCTGCCGGGCTCGCGCATCCGGGTGGTGGGAACGCCCAACGGCGGCGGCTTCGGCGGCAAGAGCGATCCCTTCCAGCACGAGATCGTGGCCGCCTGGCTGGCCCTGAAGCTGGGCCGGCCGGTGAAGATCTGCCTCAGCCGCGAGGAGGTCTTCGCCTGCCACCGCGGGCGCCATCCGGTGCTGATGCAGCTGCGCACCGGCTTCCGCCGCGACGGCGGGATCACCGCCCAGCACCTGAAAACGGCCCTCGACGGCGGCGCCTACGGCAGCTACGGCGTGGCCTCCACCTACTACACCGGAGCCCTGCAGACGGTCACCTACCCGCTGCCGCGCTACTGGTTCGAAGGCGCCCGGGTGTTCACCAACAAGGCCCCCTGCGGCCCCAAGCGCGGCCACGGCACGCCCCAGCCCCGCTTCGGCTTCGAGGTGCAGCTGGACAAGGCGGCGGTGGCCCTGGGGCTGAACCCGGCGGACCTCCGCCTGGCCAACCTCGCCGAGCCCGGCTCGGTCACCGCCAACTGGCTGCAGCTCGGCACCATCGGCCTCGGCCGTTGCATCGAGGCGGTGGTGGCCGGCAGCGGCTACCGCGAGCGCTGGGGCAAGATGCCTGCAGGGCGGGGGCTGGGCCTCGCCTGTGGTGCCTACCTCTGCGGGGCCGGGCTGCCGATCTACTGGAACCACATGCCGCAGTCCGGTGTGCTGGTGAAGCTCGACCGCAGCGGCGGCGTGGCGGTGTACTGCGGCCAGAGCGAGATCGGCCAGGGTTCCGATTCGGTGTTGGCGGCGATCGTCGCCGAGGTGCTGGGGGTGGGCCTGGGGGATATCCGCCTCTGCGTGGCCGATACCGACCTGACGCCGGTGGACCTCGGCAGCTACTCCTCTCGCGTCACCCTGATGATGGGCAACGCCGCCCGCGAGGCCGCCGAGCGCGCCCGGGAGCTGCTGGCCCAGGCGGTCTCCGCCATGCTCGAGGTGCCTCTCGAGCGGCTGGCCTTCGCCGAGGGGCGGGTGTTCGACGTCGCCGGCTCCGAGCCTGGCCTCAGCTTCGCCGAGGCGGTGATCGCCGCCGAGGCCCGCTTCGGCACCCTGGCCACCACCGGCTCGTACGTGCCGCCGCGGGCTCCCGGCAAGTACCGCGGCGCCGGGGTCGGCCCCTCGCCCACCTACTCCTACAGCGCGGCGGTGATCGAAGTGGAAGTGGACCCGGCCACCGGGCTCTACCGGGTGGAGCAGGTGTGGCTGGCCCACGACATCGGCCGGGCGATCAACCCGGCGCTGGTGCTGGGGCAAGTGGAGGGCGGCGTGTACATGGGCCTCGGCGAGGCGATGATGGAGGATTCCGCCTACCGGCGCCTGCCCAAGCGGCTCTCCGACGCCCTGGTGCACAAATTCCCCTCTCTGCTCGAGTACAAGAGCCCGACCTTCCTCGACATGCCCGAAGTCACCACCTACCTGATCGAAGAGCCGGATCCCCGCGGCCCCTTCGGCGCCAAGGAGGTGGGCCAGGGCCCGCTGCTGCCGATTCCCCCGGCCCTCGCCAACGCCGTCTTCGACGCCGTGGGGGTACGCATCGACCAGGTGCCGATCGAACCCCAGATGATCGTCAAGGCCCTCGAAGCCCGGGCTGCGGGCAAGGAGGCCCGGTTCGGCCCGCGGGCCTTCCCTTCGATCGACTTTGGTGAAACGCTCTCCGTGCCCACGCGTGAGGAGGGGGGCGACGGACGGGCGATCAACGATTTCTCCCGGGGCAAGAGCAGCCGCCGAGCCACCTCCGGCACCATGAAGACCCGCGAAGAGGTGCTGGGGGAGAAGAAGCTCGAGGCGCTCACCACCCGTTGAGACCCAGAAGGAACCACCATGCTGCGCCTTCCTACCTTCGACTACTACCGCCCGACCTCGCTCGCCGAGGCGGCTCGGTTGATCGCCGGCCAGAGCCCGGATCAGGTTCGGCTGGTGGCCGGCGGCACCGATCTCTGGCCCAACCTGAAGCGCCGCCATCAAAAGGCGGAGGCCGTGGTGAGCCTCGCCGGTGTGCCGGACCTGCGGGGTGTCACCTGCCGCCCGGACGGCAGCCTGAAGATCGGCGCCTTGACGCCCCTTTCCGAGCTCGCCGCCCACCCCGAACTCGGCGCCCGCCTGCCCGCCCTGGTGGTGGCGCTCGGCAGCATCTCGAGCCCGGTGTTGCGCAACCAGGGAACCCTCGGCGGCAACCTCTGCCTGGACACCCGCTGCACCTACTACAACCAGAGCGAGGAGTGGCGGCGCGCCATCTCCTACTGCATGAAGGCCGAGGGCGAGGTTTGCTGGGTGGCGCCGGGCTCGCCGCGGTGCTGGGCGGTGTCCTCCTCGGACGCGGCGCCCATGCTCTCTGCCCTCGGCGCCCGGGTGCGGCTGGTGTGCCACGAGGGCGAGCGCTGGCTGCCCCTGCCCGAGCTCTATCAGGACGACGGCATGGCCTACCTCACCAAGAGGCCGGACGAGATCCTGACCGAAATCGAGCTGCCGGCCGAGGCGGCCAGCGCCCGCAGCGCCTTCTGGAAGCTCCGGCGCCGTGGCTCGATCGACTTCGCCGTGCTCTCGGTGGCGGCCTCGCTCTGGCTCGACGGCGAAGGCCGGGTGGAGCGGGCGCGCGTCTACCTGGGCGCTGTGGCCTCCTTCCCGGCCCCGGCGAAGGCCACCATGGAGGCGCTCGAGGGCCGGAAGCTCGACGAGGAGACCGTCAAGGCGGCGGCCGAGCTCGCCCGCCGGGACGCCACCCCGATGGACAACACCGACTTCCAACCCGCCTGGCGCGGCGCCATGGTGGCCCGCTACGTCGAAGCCGCCCTGCGCGACTGCGCCGGCCTGCCCCGCCAGAGGCTCGAGCCGCGGCTGGGGCAGGCGTAGGGTAGTATTTCGGTTCTCGAACCTTCACGAGCCATGAAGAAGCCCCCGCACTCCCGACTTCGTTTCACGCGGGTTGTTCTGGAGAATTGGCGCAACTTCAAGCGAGTCGAGGTTCCGTTGCAGGGGCGAGTTTTCCTGGTGGGCCCCAATGCTTCTGGCAAGTCTAATTTTCTCGACGCTTTCCGCTTTCTTCATCAAGTCGTCGCGATCGGTGGCGGGTTTCAGCAAGCGATCGAGGATCGTCGCGGAGTCTCGATGCTGCGCTGTCTCGCAGCGCGGAGAGACCCCGTGCTGGGAATCACTGTCCACCTGGGTGACGACAAAGACCCGGATCTCTGGATCTACGAGCTGCGCTTCAATCAGAAAAGGAAAGAGGATCCCTGCGTGACCCTCGAGCGGGTGATCCGAGAGGGAACGGAGATCCTCCAGCGGCCGGATGCCGAAGATCGCAAGGACCCCGCACGGCTGAGTCAAACCTACCTGGAGCAGGTTCACGCCAACCGCGCTTTTCGGGAGATCCGTGAGTTCTTCGGGTCGATTCGGTATTTGCATATCGTGCCGCAGCTGATCCGTGAGCCCGAGAGGTCAGGTGGTCGAGCCAGCGACCCCTACGGCACAGATCTCATGGAACAGATCGCTCGAGCGCCGGACAAGACTCGCAACACTCGACTCAGCCGGATCGAAGGCGCCCTTCGGATCGCCGTTCCGCAGCTGCAGAACCTGGAGCTCGAGCGGGATCCGGTCACCGGCAAGCCTCACTTGCGCGGCAAGTACGAGCACTGGCGACCTCAAGGTCAGTGGCAGCGGGAAGGAGAGTTCTCGGACGGTACCTTGAGGCTCTTCGGGCTCCTCTGGTCCTTGCTCGAGCCGGGTGGGCCGCTCTTGCTCGAGGAGCCGGAGCTTTCCCTGCATCCCCAGGTCGTGCGGCACATCCCGCAGATGTTCCACCGCATGCAGAGCCGGTCGGGCCGCCAGGTGATCGTGAGCACCCACTCGACCGAGCTGCTCTCGGACGAGGGACTGGGGCTCGACGAGGTCCTGCTGCTTCAGCCCGATCGTGAGGGCACTCACGTCTTCCGCGCTGCCGACCACCAGCAAGTCGACGCCTTGCTGCGGAAGGGAGTGCCGCTCGGTGAAGCCGTGCTGCCCCTGATCGCGCCTCAAGGTGCGGAGCAACTTGCCCGCTTCGGAACCTGAGCGCGACCTGCCTCGGCATTGTTATCTGGCCGCCGAGGGCCCGCTCGATCAGGCTGTCGGCAGGAAGCTGCTGAAGGAGGTCTCCACCATCGTTTTGGCCAGCTACGGAGGAAGGGGCAAGGACAACCTCCTCGAGCGCCTTCCGGGCTTCAACCAAGCTGCGCAGCGCCAGCCGTGGCTGGTTCTGGTCGACCTGGACCGCGAGGATTGCGCGCCGAGCGCCCGGGCCGAGTGGCTTCCCGAGCCGGCCGAGCGGATGTGCTTCGGAATTGTGGTGCCTGAAGTCGAAGCCTGGCTACTGGGAGATCGGGAAGCCGTGGCGGAGTTTCTGGGCGTCGAGATCCACCGGGTCCCTTCGGCTCCCGAGAGTGTGCAGGATCCCAAAGCGCTCCTGGTGAGCCTCGCCCGTCTCTCGAAGCGGCGCACCCTTCGCGATGCTCTCGTGCCTCGTGCAGGCAGCGGGCGGCAGGTCGGTCCAGGCTACAGCGGGGCGTTGCACGAGTTCGTGGAGAAGGGGTGGAGGCCTGCCTTCGCCGCTGCGAGCTGTGCAAGTCTCAGTCGTTGCCGCCGGCGCCTCGCTCAACTCCTCTCGCCGTGAGCGAGCCGGCCCCGCGTCCGCCGGTGGCCAGCCCGCGCTATTCTCCCTTCCATGGAAAGCCCCGGTGAGCTGACGTTGGAGGCGATCCGGGCCGGTGCTGAAGCGATCGGCCGGCAGGATCGGCGGATCGTGGCCCTCTATCTGTTCGGCTCTCGGGCGAGCGGGGAGGAGCATCCGGGCTCGGACGTGGATCTGGGAGCTCTGTTCCGCGAGCCGGTTCCTCTGGCCGAGCTCCTCGAGCTCGAGGAGCGCCTGGGCAAGGCCCTGAGCGTTCCCGTCGACCTCGTGGACGCCGGGAGGGCGAGCGCTTTCCTGGCTCTGGATATTGTTCGCGGCGAGCGGCTCTACTGTGCCGACGAGGACAAAGCCGATGAGTTCGACCTCTACGTCTTGCGCCGCGCCGGCGACCTCGAGCCCTTCGAGCGCGAGCGGCGGCGGGTGTTGCTGACGCCATGAGCCCAAGCCAAGTTCGCCAGCGTACCGTCGCCGAAAAGGCCAGCCTGGTGCGCGAGATGCTCGGGTCGATGGCGACCCTGCCGCTGGCGAGCCTCGAAGCCTTCACGGCGGATCCCCGGATGGTGGCGGCAGGGGAGTCCTATCTCCGCCGAGGGCTCGAAGCCCTGCTCGACCTGGGCCGCCACCTTCTGGCCAAGGGCTTCGGGCAGCCTGTGGCCGAGTACGCCGCCATCGCCGAGCACCTCGAGGCCAACCACATCCTCGACGGCAACTTGGCGGCGACCCTGCGCGAGATGGCCCGCTACCGCAACCGCATGGTGCACTTCTACGACGAGATCGGCCCCGCCGAGCTGTTCACCATCCTGGCCGAACATCGCGGCGACCTCGAACGCGTCCTGGCTGCCTGCCTGGCCTGGATCGAAGCCCATCCCGAGCGCGTAGATCGGCGGCTGTAGGTCTCGTCCCTCAGGGCAGGCTCTGCGCCCACCCCGGGGGTTCCAAGCGGGCCGCTACGGGAAGACGACCGTCACGGTGTTCGATACCGAGCCGTCCACCGTCACTCGCACGTTGGCCGTACCGGTGTGAGCGAGGGTGGTTGCGAGCGGGCCGAGGTTGATCTGGTCGAGCGACACGTAGCTGCCCTGGGCTCCGGCGTAGAGCACGGCCGGCGAGGTACTGCCCACCACGGCGCTCACGGCAGCGAGCGATGTGCGCTGGCGCACGCCGGTGGCGTAGAGGATGAGGTAGAGCGTCTCTCCGGCGACGAACTGGATGTTGCTCACCCCCTCGACGATCTGCGTGCCATCCGGTTTCACCCTCAGAATCTGGGCGTTGGCGAGGCCGGTGCCGCTGGCGTTGGCCGAGTAGAGGCCGGGTGCCACGTTGGTGATGAGCGGGGAGGAGGCCGAGAGGGTGCCGTCGCCGCTGGTGACCGTCACCAGCGCCGTTCCGGTCGCCGTGCCCGGGGGCACCTGGAAGTTCACCTGGGCGGGCGATACGAAGAAGAGACCCGCCGCCCGCTCGACTCCCAGGCTGTCGCGCACGCTGACGGTGGTGCCGCCGAGGTTGGTGGGTAGCGGTACCGTGCCGGCCGAGACGGTGGTGGTGGCCAGCCGGGCGCCGAAGAGCGACGCGGCGGAATCCGGCGCCACCGAGGCGGTGCTGAAGCTGGCGGCGTTGGTGGTGGCGGCCGGCAGGGCGATGCGGTCGTCGGTGTAGACGTCCGGGTCGTTGCGGGTGCCGGTCGAGCGCCGGTCATCCGCCCACTGGGACACGCTGCCCACCACTCCCACCACGGACTGGTCGTAGTCGCCGTGGTAGCAGGTCGCGAGGTTGGGATCGAGCTGGATCGGGCTGTTGACGTCGCTGAGCCGGACGTTGGCGCCCCAGGTGATGCCGCCGTCGGTGGAGACCCGCTTGTAGTAGTCCTGGCGGAGGTTGCTGGGGTCGTTGCGGCGGTCGTACCAGGTGGCCACGAGCGTGGTGCCGTTGGACTGGATGGTGGGGAAGTACTGGTCGCCGGTGGTGACGTCGTTGAGTCGGGTCTCGGCGCTCCAGGTGGCGCCGCTGTTGGTGGAGCGGCGGTGGTAGACGTTCACCACGTCGCCGGTGTTGAAGCCGTCCGGGTCGTAGGTGTAGACCACCTGGAGGGTGCCGGCCGAATCCACCGTGATCTGGGGCGAGGCGAGGTAGCGCAGATTGCCGTTCAGGGCCGGCCTGCCGCAGCTGGTGCTGGCGGTGGAGTCCCGCGGGCTCACGGCGTTGACGAGCGGGCTCGTGACGGCTGCATAGCTGAGGCCGCCGTTGGTGGAGCGGGCCACTTCGATGGTGATGTTGCCGTTCGGGAAGCTGGCGTAGCGCAGCCAGGCCACGAAGACGTCCCCGTTCGGCGCCACGGCGGGCCAGGCACCTTGCACCGAGCCGGCGGCGCTGACGTTGAAGGGCGCGGACCAGCTGCTGCCGCCGTCGGTGGAGCGGATGGCGCGGATCGGTGTGCCGACCTCGCCGAAGTCCGTCCAGACCAGGTAGAGGTTGCCGTAGTTGGGACTGGCAGGGTTGTTGTCGGCGATCAGGATCTCTTTGTCGTCGTTGCCGGTCGAAGGCACGCTCAGCAGGGTGAAGTTCTGGCAGTCGTCGCTCGACCGCCAAACCGCCAGGCTGCCTCCCGAGTTGAGGGTGCCCAGGTAGAAGAGGCCGTCCTTCTTGCGCCAGGCGAGGCTGGGATCCCCGCCCGAGGAGGCACCCACGGCGCCGCGATCGGTCCAGGTCACACCCCCGTCGAGGGAGCGGGCGAAGCCGGTGAAGCCGCCTCCTCCGGTGCTGCCGAAGAACTCCCAGGAGTCGTTGAACGAGGAGCACACGGTGCCGGTGTTGCCGTTGTAGGCGATCGAGGTCTCGCTCTGGGTGGTGGAAGTGCCGTTCTCCCCGGCCGAGTTGTTCACCTGGGTGTCGGCTCGAAGAATGGCCTCCTCGAGGGAGTCGAGGAACAGTTCCTGCTCGCTGAGGGACGCAAGCTGCTTGACCTCGGCCTGCCGGCCGCAGGACCAGAGCAGGTTGAACAGAAGGCCGTCCATGCGGTTTCGGAGGGCTGGCTGGTCGAGGGCGCGGCAAGCCTCCACGCTGGCGGGCAAGACGGTGCTGAGGCGGTTGGGGGCGAGCGCCTGAGGCCGGGGGCCCTGGGCGAGAGCCGTGGCTGCCCAGGCGAGCGAAAGCAACGATAGGAGTGAGGGTCTGTGCAACGTCGAGGCGATGGGTGTGGATCTCACGAGGCACCTCTCCAGAGTAGGACTTCAGGCCGGTTGATTCCGGCTTCAGGGGCGAGCGGAGGGCCGCAAGAACAGAGAATGAGATTAAGTTTACTAATATCTCGAAAATAGAGCCAGCGTAATATCAATCTACTCTTCCCGTCCGTGCTGTGTCAAGACGCCGGCGGTGTCTGGGTTGCGAAATGGCTCTTCTGGAGGGCTCCAGGTGGGAGGGATCGAGCCGATTCAGCGAGGAATGGACTCTTGCCCGAGCCGCCTCAGGCAGTCGAGCCGGGCGCTTCGAGGCCAGCAGCGCGACTCGAGAAGAGGGACGCTGGTAACGAAAGCACGACAGCGATAGTCTGAGGTGTCCGGGAGAAGAGCCAGCCCACATTCAACCGAGGAGGTTCGCGGATGACAGATCCCTGGCCGGGCAGGACGCTCGGGCGCTACCGGATCGAAGCCGAGATCGGGCGCGGCGGCATGGGGGTGGTCTATCGAGGCCGCCAGCTGTCGCTCAACCGCCCGGTAGCGATCAAGATCCTGCCCCCTCAGCTGGCCGCGGACCCGCAATTCCGCGAGCGCTTCCGCCAGGAAGCGCAGGTGATCGCTGGGCTCACTCACGAGAACATCGTCGGCGTCTACGACGTCGAGGAGGTGGAAGGGCAGTACTTCATCGTCATGGAGCTGCTCGAGGGAGAGAGCCTGCGCTCGATCCGGGAGCGCCGCCGGTTCTCGCCCCAGGAAGTGGTAGCGGTCGGCTTCTCGCTCGCCCGTGCCCTCGCCTACGCCCACGGGCGCGGCATCGTCCATCGCGACATCAAGAGCCAGAACGTGATGCTGACGGCCGACGGCAGAGTCAAGCTCACGGACTTCGGCATTGCCCGCATCGTCGGTGGTAGCAGCGTCAAGACCCAGACCGGCGCGGTGCTCGGCACGCCGGAGTACATGGCGCCGGAGCAGGCCCGGAACGGCGAGGTCTCGCCGCAGACCGACCTTTACTCCCTGGGCGTGCTGCTCTACGAGCTCGCCACCGGCCGGCTGCCCTTCACCGGCGCGGATCCTTTCTCGGTCGCCTTGAAGCACATCTCGGAGCAGCCGGTTCCCCCCCGTCAGCTCGACCCCTCGATTCCCGAGGGCCTGGCAGCGATCATCCAGAAGGCGATGGCCAAGGACCCCGTGGAGCGCTACGGCAGCGCCGTCGAGCTGGCGAGCGCCCTCGACCGCGCGAGCCAGCCCCTGGCCGCCACGGTGGTCGCTACCGACACCGCGGTCACGGTGACCGGGCTGCCCCTCGCCTCGCCCACGGCTCCCACCGTGCTCACCGCGCCACCACCGCCCCCGCTGCCGCCGGCCCTCCCCTCCGCGGCCCCCGCCCCGGAAGGCAGCACCTACGTGGGCCGCGGCCTCTCCTCGAGCCCGTGGACCTGGCTGGCCGTGGCGGCCGTGGCGCTGCTCGTCGTGGTGGGCGGCTTCTTTCTGTTCCAGCTTCGTTCGGAGGTGGCGCGCAGAGCCCAGCAGCTCCAGGAGCAGAGCGCGGACGCGGGCCAGTCGCCCGCCAACAGCCGCTCGAGCTACGCGCCCGCGAACGGCTCCCAGGCGCCGCCCGAAGGCAAGGTCTTCGACCAGCCGCTCACGGTGGTGCCTTCGGACTCGAGCGGCACGCCTCCTGCCACGGGCAACGCCGGGCCGGTGACCGAGAAGCCGAAGCGGCAGCCGGCGGCGCCCAAGACCGAGCCCGTGAGCCAGCCGGTCGAGGTCGCGCCAGCTCCCGCTCCCACGCCGGTGGAGCCGCCGCCGAAGAAGTACAGCCTGCGCGACGCCGACTACGCTTGCCGCGACAAGGTGGAATTCCACATCGATCCCGAGAAGGCCGACGTCTACATCGACGGCCAGAGGATCGGCATCTCGGACGACTGGGACGGCATGGGTCGAGGCAAGCCCTGGCGGGCGCCGAACGGCTTCTACACCGCCTGCTTCAAGGCCAAGGGCTACGCCCAGAGCTGTGTCACGCTGATTCTCGACCCCGACGCCGGGGAGAAGACCTGCGACGTCTCGCTCGACCTCGACGAGATCGACTGAGCCCCTCAGCTCGAGGCGGTTGAAGCGGCGCGGCCGGCGCAGGCGAGGCAGGTACCGCTGATCTGCAGCTGGCGGTAGGCGGAGTCGAAGCCGTGGGCCCGGCAGATCGCCGCCACCAGCGCGGCGATGCCCGGGCTGACGAATTCCACCACGCGGCCGCAGCGGGCGCACACCAGGTGATCGTGCTGCTGGCCGGCGTGGAGGTGCTCGTAGAGGTAGCGGTCCGAGCCCAGGCGCTGCTTGCGCACCAGGCCGCAGTCCACCAGCAGATCGAGGTTGCGGTAGACGGTGGCGCGGGAGATCTTGTGGCCGGCCGCCTTGAGCGCCGCCAGCAGCTCTTCGGCATCGATATGGCCGTGCTGGCGGTAGATCTCCTCGAACAGAGCGAGCCTCTCGGTGGTGACACGGTGGCTTTTCGAGCGCAGGTAGCCCAGGAACTGCTGGCGCTCGGCCTCGCTCGCGAGAGAGCGGCGGTGAGAGGGTGAAGGGTGGGGCGCTTCGGGAGTCGCCATGGGGCACTCGGCCTGCTCGCCGAGCCTAGCATGGGGCCAGCCGCCCGCCGCCCCGCCCCCTGCCCGCAGCTTCCCTGGTAAAGTTTTTCCCTCATGACACCGCCGGGGCCGTCGAGGCCCGGGCGTTCTCTTGCCGAGGAGTCTCGAGATGCCGGTTGCCGAGAAGAATCTGTCCGAGAGCGAGCTGATTCATGACTGGAACGCGGCGAGCGGCGAGGAGCTCAGGCCCGCCCGCGGCCGGGTGGAGCTCAACGACGAGACGCTGCGCGACGGCCTGCAATCCCCCTCGGTTCGTTCTCCCGCGATCGAAGACAAGCTGCGCATCCTGCACCTGATGGTGGACCTCGGCATCGAAAGCGCCAACATCGGCCTGCCTGGGGCCGGGCCTCATGTGGTGGCCGAGGTGGAGCGGCTGGCCCGCGAAGTGGTGGACCAGCGCCTGCCCCTGAAGCTCAACTGCGCCGCCCGTACCCTGGAGGCGGATATCCGGCCGATCATCGAGATCTCCGAGCGAGCCGGTGTGGCGATCGAGATCGCCTGCTTCCTGGGCTCGAGCCCGATCCGCCAGTACGCCGAAGGCTGGACCCTCGACAAGCTGGTGGAGCTCACCGAGAAGGCGGTAGGGCTGGGTGTTGGGGCAGGCCTGCCGGTGATGTACGTCACCGAGGACACCACCCGCGCGGCGCCCGCCGACCTCGCCCGGCTCTATTCGACAGCGGTCAACCACGGCGCCCAGCGAGTGGTGGTCGCCGACACCGTGGGCCACGCCACGCCCGCCGGTGCCATGGCGGTGACCCGCTTCATCCGCGGGGTGGTGGATGCCATCGACCCGGCGGTGCAGGTGGACTGGCACGGCCACCGGGACCGCGGGCTGGGTGAGATCAACGCCCTGGCCGCCGCGGCCGCCGGCGCCGACCGCCTGCACGGCACCGCCCTCGGCATCGGCGAGCGGGTGGGCAACGCCGCGATCGATCTGCTGCTGGTCAACATGGAGCTCCTCGGCTGGGCTCACCGAGACCTCTCCCGCCTGCCGGAGTACTGCCAGCTGGTGGCCGAGACCACCGGTGTGCCCCTGCCGGAGAACTACCCGGTGGTAGGGCGGGACGCCTTCCGCACCATGACCGGTGTGCACGCGGCGGCGATCGCCAAGGCCCGCACCAAGGGCGATGCCTGGCTCGCCGACCGCATCTACTCGGGCGTGCCCGCCAGCATGGTGGGCCGGCGCCAGGCCATCGAGATCGGCCCCATGAGCGGCAAGTCGAACGTCGAATCCTGGCTCAAGGATCACGGCATCGACCCTTCACCGGCCCTGGTCGAGGCGATCTTCGAGCGCGCCAAGGCGGCGAGGACGGTGCTCGAAGACGAGGAGATCCTCGAGCTCTGCCGGAGCCATGGCGCGGCCGTCCCGGCCTGAGCCGGCCAAGGCGGCCGGCCTCGACCCTCGCTCGCCGGACGGCCGGCGGATCGAGCGCTTCCTCGAAAGCCTGGTGGTCGAGCGGGGGCTCGCCGCCAATTCGGTCGACGCCTACCGCCGTGATCTCGTGCGCCTGGCGAGCGAGTTCTCCCGGGGCGGCAAGGCCCTGGGCTCGGCCACCACGGCGGACCTCGCCGGCCACATCCGCTCCCTGCGCCGCCAGGGCCTCGCCGCGCGATCGATCAACCGGGCGCTGGCGGCGATCCGCGGCTTCTTCACTTTCCTGGTCACCCTCGGCGAGCGGGCGGACGACCCGGCCGTCTCCCTCCTGCCGCCGAAGCTGCAGAAAACGCTGCCGTCGGTGCTTTCAGAAGCTCAGGTGGAGGCCTTGCTCACGGCGCCGGACGTCGCCGAGCCACGCGGCCTTCGCGACCGGGCGATGCTCGAGCTGCTCTACGCCACCGGCCTGCGGGTCTCCGAGCTGGTGGGCCTGAAGCTCGGCCAGCTGCGGCTCGAGTCGGGCTTCCTGGTGGCCTTCGGCAAGGGCTCGAAGGAGCGCATCGTGCCGGTGGGGGAGGCCGCCGAGGCCTGGCTGCTGCGCTACTTGAAGGAGGTGCGGCCCGGGCTCGCCCGCGGCCGCCACGACTTCGTGTTCGTGAACCGCTTCGGCGAAGCCATGACCCGCCAGGGCTTCTGGAAGAACCTGCGCGGCTACGGCCGCAGCGTGGGCATCGCATCGCTCTACCCCCACCTGCTGCGCCACAGCTTCGCCACGCATCTGCTCGAGCACGGCGCGGACCTGCGCTCGGTGCAGATGATGCTCGGCCACGCGGACATCTCCACCACCCAGATCTACACCCACATCCACTCCGCCCGCCTGAAGAGTCTCTACGACCGCCACCATCCCCGGGCTTAGGAGCGGGAAGCTCGGGGTGGCCTTTCGGGATTCCGAGACTGGGTTAGGCTGCTGTCATGAAGACCACCGTTGATATTCCGGAACAGGCTCTGGAGGAAGCAATGCGGCACAGCGGCGCCTCCACCAAGCGTGAGGCGGTGGTGCTCGCCCTCGAGGATTTCAACCGGCGGCGCAGGCTAGCGAAGCTGGTGGAGCAGATGGGTCAATCCGACGACTTCATGACCCAAGAAGAGCTCCGCCGCCTGCGAGCGGAAGGTTGAGCGGGTGCCTGGAGTCCTGATCGACACCTCGGCCTGGATCGAGGCCATTCGGCGTGACGGCCGGCAGGAGGTCGCGAGCCGAGTGCAGGAGGCGCTGCGAGCAGGCGAGGCCGTGTTCTGCCAGATGGTGCTGCTGGAGCTGTGGAATGGGGCTCGCAGTCAGCAAGATCAGCGCCTCTTGCGCCAGCTCGAAGCCGAGCTCGAGACGCGTTCGATCGACGCCGGCGTCTGGGCCAGGGCGAAGGAGCTCGCGAGGCACTGCCGCGCATCGGGGCTGACGTTGCCGGCCGCCGGTCTCGTGATCGCAGCCTGTGCCGAGGCACACCGCCTCGAGCTTCTACACTGCGATGGCCACTTCGACCAGCTGCGAGAAGTCAGCCCGCCCTGAGCTCCCTGGATGCTCCGGGGCTCTAGCTCGTAAGCTCCTGCGAGCCATGGTCTCCCCGCCAATTTCCGTCTCCGGCCTGTAGAATCGAGCCACGATGCCGCCGGGAAAGCCTCTCGCTCTCGCCCTTCTGCTCGTGGCCGCCAGTGCCCTGCCGGCGCGGGCGGAGCTGGTGGTGCTTTCGGACGGCCGTTTCTTCAAGGTGCGCTCCTACGAGATCGACGGCGAGCGGATGCGCATGGAGCTGGCCGAGGGCGGCTTTCTCACGATGTCGATGAGCCGCGTCGAGCGGGTGGTGGCCGACGAAGTGCCGCTGCCGGCCGAGGAGGCCGCCGAGCCGCCGATCGAAGCACCGCCGGAGCCCGAGTTCTCCTGGCGCCTCGAGGCGGACCACGGCATTCCGGCCACCCCCTACGGCGAGCTGATCTTCCAGGTGGCCTCTCGGCATCAGGTGAACCCGGCCCTGGTGGCCGCCGTGGTGCGAGCCGAGTCGGCCTTCCGCGCCGGGGCGATCTCGCACAAAGGCGCCTGCGGGTTGATGCAGCTGATGCCGGCCACGGCCTGGCGCTTCGGCCTCCACGGCCGGGCGATCTTCGATCCGGCCAAGAACCTCGACGCCGGCACCGAGTATCTGCGCTTTCTCCTGGAGCGCTTCCACTCCGATCTCACCCTGGCTCTCGCCGCCTACAACGCCGGCGAAGGCACGGTGGACCGCTTCGGCGGTATCCCGCCCTTCCGCGAAACCCGCGGCTACGTGCGGCGGATCCTCGGCTACCTCGGGCTCGAAGGCGCAGACGCCGAGCCGGAGCCCGAGCTCCTCGCCGCCGGCGCGGCTGCACGGTAGCTCTCTCCTCGCCGTCGAGCGGAGCCCGGCCCGGCCTGGGCCCCGGCCC
>CALMKX010000259.1 GCA_937867335.1 uncultured Acidobacteriota bacterium | reverse complement strand
GCATCCGCGCGGCGTCCCCGGCTGAGCAGGCCGAAGGCGCGGCCGCGCCCTCGGTGCGCGCGGCGCTGCGCGCGAGCTTCGCCGACAAGGACTTCTGGTTGATCGCCATCGGCTTCCTGTCCTGCGGGTTCCAGCTCGCCTTCATCGCGACACACCTCCCGGCCTATCTGGCCGACGCCGGCCTGAGCACCTCGGTGGCCACCACATCGCTGGGATTGGTGGCCCTGGTCAACATTGCCGGCACCTACCTGTTCGGGCTGTGGGCCGGGCGTTGGCAGAAGAAGATGCTGTCCTTCTGGCTCTACATGGGGCGGACGATCGCCGTCGTGCTCTTCGTCTCGGTGCCGGTGTCGCCCTGGAGCGTGTATGCCTTCGCCGCCGCGATGGGCTTCCTCTGGCTCGGCACCGTCCCGCTGGTCAATGGCTTGCTGTCGCAGATCTATGGGCTGCGGCACCTGGGCATGCGAGTTCTTGAACTCCTGGCCGAAGGCTCATCGTGTCTTTCTCACCCTGAGGAAAGCAGAGCGCGGAAATGAAGTACGACACAGGTGAAGAGGTCCGAGTCGGAGACAAGGTCCGCCTTTGGCGCGGCAATGTGGGTAGGGTCGTTTGCTCATTGGACAGCTCTTCCTTTTCCGAGGAGTTCCCTGGGGAGGAATGGAGCTACCTTGAGCGGGGGGTTCTGGTTCAGACTGCCGAAGCCGGATTGATTCACCTGCCGGAACCTGATCCGTCTCTCGATCTGATAGGCGAAGCGGTAGTCTAAGGTCTCAAGGTTGCCAGCCGTAGGACTCTCTACTGATGGAGCAGGCCTCGCGTTGCGAATTCACTGCAGCTGGGATTTCTCAGTTGACCGGATCAAGACTCCGCCTGGGGTTGCTTATTATGAAGACGCTCTCGTGCCTGGTTCTGGTTGTGTCGTTGACCCTAGTAGGCGCAGGCTGTTTGCATCGTTCAAGGGCGCCTGAGGAGCGGATCGCATCGCCCGTTCCCCACGAGGAGTGCGCCAAGCCCCTTTCTCAATCTCAACTTCGGCAGATCCTGGAGTCAGCTATTAGAGTGGCGGGTGGCGACCCTTCTCATCTCGACGCTCGGTACAAGATCTCGACTTCGCCGCAGGAGTGCGACTATCTCGTTTCTGCCGTGAGTTTGACGACAACGAATCATTACTCATTACTTATCAGCAGGTCCGGCGAGATCAAGACTTGGCCGTGGTGTTGCGAGCCTGCTTTTTTTGTGCCACCCGTAGGGGGTCAGAAGGAGTGACTCACTACTGCTGGATGGTTAGACGGTGAGCTGGGACAGCCCAGTGCGTTGGAATTGCAGTCGCTCACACCCGCCTTCCAAGTCGAACCTCCAGTTCCTGCCGAGTATCCTCCACGAGAGCCTGGCGGAGGAAGTGGATCAGCTTTCTTACGGTGTCTGCGGCGAGCTGAGCGGCGGACTCGGTGAGGTTTGGGGCGGGAGCGAGGAAGGGCACGGGGGCGGCGTTTTCCCAGTGATCGCGGGCGGCTCGCAGGGGCAGTCCGTAGCGTTCGGCGTTGGTGAGCCAGGCGGCGTTCCAGGGGGTTCGGGACGGGATCACCCAAGGGAGCTGCCGTTTCCTAAGTTGCGCAGAATCAGCGAGATACAACACATGCAGCCTGGACTCCTTGACGCCGAACCGGTACCGGACCGCGGCGGAGCGCCCGGGCCGACACGGCCGTGAACACCGCTGGAACCAGCTTTGGAACTGGGTCAAACTATCGGTCATGAACGCACGTCGACGACGATGGCTGGAGTCTTTGCTCCTGTTCTCGGCTTGCCTTCCTTGGGGGGCGATGGCGGAGGGTGAACCTGGGCCGGTTGGATCGCCGCAGAAGGGCGCGGGTACGGTCTGCATCGCGGCCTTCCACGTGGAGCCGACCCGGCCTGGCCAGCCGCCTCTGGCTCCGAGCGGACCCAACATGTCCCCCACGACCTGGGGCCCTTCCGCCGACTCTCATTTCAAGTTCTTCCTCGACGGGCAACTCCGAGCGACGATCGGCAACAACGAGAGGGCGTTGGTGGAGGGGCTTCCCACCGACCGTGCGATCCGCGTGAGGGTGACTCTCGACGCCAAGCCCTTCGAGTCTTTTCCTCTGAGCCTCGGCAAGGAGCCCGATCAGCGGGTTTGTCTCCACCTCTACTCGGGCTACTGGCACTGGATCGACACCGGGTGGGCGAAGGTGTACGGCTGTGAGTGCGCTGTTGCAGGGCCTGCGCCGGAGCTCGGAAGGACTCCGACGCCGCCTCACGCGCCATGAAGGCCCGGTAGCCACCGCAGGAGGAGACGATGAGCGAGACAGAAGGCCTGGCTTCCTCTCGGCCGGCACGCATGCAGTAGCCCGCGCTCGCCGATGCCCCATAATGAGGCGGCGCACGCGGCGGCGGCTTTCGAGGGTTCGGCGTCGCCAGAATTCGCGAGGGCTCCTTGAGCGCACCTAGATCTCTCGGCTCGTTCAAGCAGGTGGGAACTGGGCTGTGCTTCATCCTCTTCCCGCTGGTTTTCGTGTTCGCCTTCTCGACCCACCCAGGGCTGCTACACCCTCGCTTTCTGTCTCCGCCGGAGCTCATCGCACGGGCGCGGGGCGCGGGCGCGCTTCAGTTCGGGCACGCGCTCGTCACGCTGGCCACCGCTCTGCTCGTCGTGGTCGCCGTGCACTTCATGAAGGTTCTCGAGCCCGGCTCCGGCGCTTGGGCGGGCTTCCTCGGTGCGGTTCTGGCGGTACCAGGCGCTTTGGCACTGGCGGCGGACAAGGGGGCGCTGTGCCTCACCATGAGCTCGCTCGACGGGCTCACGGACGCCGAGTTCTCCAACATGATGCCGGGCCTCCTCGCCCTGTTCGAGAAGCGCGGCTGGCTGGTGCTGCTCTGGGGGATCGTGTTGCTGCCCATCGGCTTTGGCATCCAGGCTGTGGGCCTGCTCAAGAGCAAGTCCCTGCCCCGGTGGCAGAGCCTCCTGTTTCTGGTAGGGGTACTCTTGATCGCAACGCCGGACGGGGTTGAGATGGTCAACCTGACGGCCGCGGTACTGCTCGCGATCGCCTTCGTCCCGTACGGAATTCGGCTGATCCGAGAGGGCGGCCAGCAGGTCGCAGCGAGCGCCGCGTGACGCCTGGCTCTTGGCACCAACCGGCGGCCCGCCTCGGATCTCGCCCGCTTCCTTGTGGCTGAGATCAAGAACCAGGCAACCGAAGAATCACCATCGAACATGGATCTACTCCGGAACCCGCTGGTCGCAGGCCTCTTGGGCGCCGTCGCCTTTCTCGGCTTGTTGTTCGCCGTGGCTGCCCTGCTCCAGCTGCTTCGGTCTTGGCTCGCTCCGCTGGCCCGCCTGTCGTCCCTGGAGCCGAGCGACGACGAGCTGATTTCCGCGCTCCGGGAAACGGCGCAGAGGCTTCGCACTCGCCGCTTCTTGCGGCCGGCGGTGGAAGATTGCTGCATTCCTCGGCAGAAGCCACTCCCGCCGGCGTCCGAAGCCTCGGTCCTGGCCGAGGAGGCGAGTCTCGGCAGGCCCCTTCCCACGCTGCTTCGCCGGATCTACCGCGAAGTCGCCAGCGGCGAGTTCGGCCCTGCCTACGGCCTGCTGGGCGTTGGGGGCGGCGCTACCGACGAACTCGACAATCACATCGGCTCCGCGTACAAGCTGTGGCACGGCTCGGCTCGGGCAGAGGAGAACCTCCCTCCAGGCCACCTCCCTCTCTTTTCGCTGGGCGGCAACGGCCAGCTCTGCGTGGACCTCGACTCGCCGGCGCTCGAGGTTTTCGCCGCGTGGCCAGCCCTGGACGAAGCCGAGGAGCCCGAGGACGACGCTCCGAGTCCGATGCTCTCCAAGCCCTTCTCCCCCTCCCTCCGCCGCCTGCTGGCTCAGTGGGTGCAGGGCGAGGGGGTCGTCCGCGGCGAGATGCCGGAACTCTCGTTGCAGCGAACCTCGCCCGGGAAGGGCCCCTGAGCTCAGGCTGGCTCAGAAAACGAGCTCCCTCATGAGCGCACCGAACTCCATCCGCATCGCCGGCCTCCTGGGCCCCACGCTGCTGGCCATCGCTGCCACGGAGTGGGCCAACATCGACGTCTTCCTCGCGGCTTTCGGACCAGCGTACGGGCCGCATGTCTACCTCAACGGCACGCTGCTGTTCATCGCGGGGCTTGCCCTCGTGCGGGCCCACAACGTGTGGGTTCGGGCCTGGCCCGTGCTGATCACGCTGGTGGGATGGTTCGCGCTGCTCGTGGGCCTGGGCCGCATGGCGGCGCCCGTTTCCGCGCAGGCGGCGGGCGGCAACCCCTTCGTTCTCTACAGCAGCTTCGTGACCCTGCTGGTCGTCGGTGCCATCTTGAGCTACAAGGCCTACATCCCGGGCGCGAAGTGAGTGTCGCTCGCTAGCGTCCAGCACTACGCTTTCAGTTGCGGCTTGCTGCTGGTGCCAGCGAGCTTGTGGAACCTCGCGCTCACCAGGCGGCTGCCACCAGCCTTCTCGCAGGCAGGCACCGAGCGCGAGATTCCAGCGCTGTTGGTGTTCGCCGAGAATGCCCTGCGGTTCGGAGTCTTCGCGCTCCCCTTCTTCATGCCTCTCGAGGTCTCGGCGCCCGCCAGCCGGCGGGCGTTGCTGCTCTATGCCGTGGGCACGCTGGTCTACTTCGCAAGCTGGCTGCCGCTCATCGGGTTTCCGGCCTCGAGCTGGTCCAGGAGCGCCTTGGGCTTCCTGGCGCCGGCGTATACGCCCTTCCTTTGGCTCCTCGGCATCGCACTGCTCGGGCAGAAGTTGTTCTGGAGCGCGGCCTATCGCTGGTGGATGTATCTCGTTCTCGCCCTGGCTTTCCTGGCTGCGCACATCACGCACATGGCGCGGGTGTGGGCGCGTAGTCGGTAGCCCAGCCGGGTCCGAACCGGCGCGGGTTCGGCGGCCCAAAGAGGCTGCTTCCTTTTCAGGAGGGAATTTTCGACCCGGCCAGCCTCACGTCCGCCACCACACCCAGGTGGTCGGAGAGGGCCTCGGGCACGTTGTGGTACTGGGAGAACTCGAGCTCCGGGGAGACCAGCACCCAGTCCAGCCGGCGGAACGGCTTCTGCGCGGGATAGGTGGGGGCGTGGGCCTCGGGCGCGTAGGCCGTGAGGCTCAAATGCCGCGTCAGGAGCTCCATCGAGTGCGGCTCCCACTGCCAGCAGCAGTTCAGATCGCCCATCAGGATCAACGGCCGGCCGCGGTCGCCCAGGGTGTCCACCAGGCTGCGGATCTGCGCCCGGCGCACGGCCGGGGCCAGGAAGTCGAGGTGCACCGAGGCCACGTCCACCTCCACCCCTCCCCACATGGGCGGTGCGATCGTTGCTACCACGAAGCCCTTGGTATCCCGCCAGCTCGCCCCGAACCGCCGGGACACCGGCCGGTCCAGCGCCCAACGCGACACCAGCGCCGTGCCGTAGGAGAGCGCCAACCGGCCCGAGCCGATGTGCGTGTGGCGGCCGCGATAGTGCTGCTCGAAGCCCGAGAGCCGGGCCAGCGTGGCCACGTGGTCGAAGTTGCCGCTCCAGGCGGACGGCCCGTCCGCCTCCTGGAGGGCCACCACATGGGGGGCCAGCCGCCGCACTTCCGAGGCGATCACCGCCACATTGCCCACCACCGTCGCCCGCCGCCCCAGGGCCTGGTGGCGTAGATTCCGGCGGCCGTGGGCCAGGTTCAGCGTCAGCAGACGAAGCTGGCCTTCGGCGAGCGGTGCGGGCTCGGGCGGAGGTTCTGGAGGCAAGAGAGAGGAAGAATCCGCCAGCACCAGCCGCAGGCGGTGTCGTGCGGTCGCGAGCATCGGTGCGAGCGAGGCTACGCGACTCTCGAGAGGGGATCGGCGCAAGATCGAATCCGGAACGGCGAGCCACCCGGAGGCCCCGCCGGGGGAAACAACAACCCGTCCGAGAAGAGAATTCCGCCTCCCTACCCGCCGGCCGTGCTCTCCAGCCGAGCCGCGCGGGCCGAGCCGCGTCGATCGAGAGCGGCGCGGTAGGAGAGCAGCCAGGCCCCGGCCGCACCGAAGCTCAGCATCCCCGCGAGGATCACCCAGGCCACCAGCTCCGACCGGCTCCCGGCCAACCAGGCCGTGGCGAACACCGGGCCTGCCGCCAGGCGAGCCATCTCCCCCGGCAACACCCAGGCTCGGCGGTCGAACAGGCCGCCGAGGTTCGTGCAGGTCCAGAGAATCCACAGCGCGAGCCCCACCCGCTGCCAGGAGGCGAGCTCCCCTTCGCGGAACAGCAGCAGCAGCGTGGCCGCGATCACCAGGAAGAACTGCACCAGGCCATAGGCCGCGAGGCCCCAAGGCGGGCGGGCGTCGTACTTGCCGGCTGCGCCGTGCGAGAGCGGCGACACCAGGGGCAGCGCCCCCGCTCCCTCCGGTGCCCAGGCGGGCTTCCACCCGGGCGGCTTCCACCACATTTTCAGCCACTCCCCGGGGCTCGGCGCCCGTCGCCCCATGCGCAACACCTCGACGAAATGATGCACATGCGCCGTGACCGGATTCCAGCTCGCCACCGGCTTGGTGACGCCGTAGGTGGGCTCCTCTTCCTCGGGCTGGAAGCTGCCGTAGAGACGATCGAAAACGATCAACACGCCGGCGTAATTCTTGTCGATGTACTTCTCGTCGCAGCCGTGGTGCACGCGATGGTGCGACGGCGTGTTGAGCACCGCCTCGAGCGGCCCCAGCTTGCCGATGAGGCGGGTGTGGATCCAGAATTGATAGAGCGTGTTGAGGCTCGCGTTGGCGAAGAACACCAGCGGTGGAAAGCCCATCCAGGCGAGCGGCAGATAGAAGATCCAGCTGAACAAAGGCTGGAGCGCGCTCTGCCGCAGCGCCACCGAAAGGTTGTACTCCTCGCTCGAGTGGTGGACGATGTGCGCTCCCCAGGGCAAGTTGCATTCATGGCTCACGCGATGGAACCAATAATATTGATGATCCACCGCCAGCGCGCAGAGCACCCACACCCAGGCTGAAGCGGGCGACAGCTCCAGCAGCCGCCAGCGATCCCAGACCGCCACGTAGGCGCCGAAAACCACGGTCTTGAAGAAGATGCCCAGTACCTGCTGGAACACGCCGGTGTGGAGGTCTGCCAGCGAGTCGTTCAGGCGGTAGACATCCTTCTCGAGCCAGCGTGAAGCGGCGTATTCGACCCCCATCAACACGAAGAAGACGGGAATCGCCAGCGCGATGTAGTTGAGGCCGTGCATCGTGGCTCCAGGAGGCGCTCGTGCTCCCCCTATTGTGCCCGAATCCGCCCTCGGGACAAGGCGTCTCCTCCCGGTTCCCCCAACGCTGTCACGCCCGTTCGGCTCCACGCACCTTTAGCCTCAGGTAGTCCTCGAGCATTCCATTCCCCTCTTGAGGGAGTACCGCCGTCTCCGCCATGCCTTCGCTGTGAAGGTATGGCTTCGTCTTCGACTAGAAGGAGCCTTTGATGAAGATCCGTCGGTTCATGTGTTGCTGGATCCAAGCCCTGTTCTGCGCCGGCCTTTTGGTGGCCGGAGCGGCCCGAGCCCAGGTGATCGACCGCGCACTGGGGGTCGATCCTCGGGTGGACTACACCCAGCTGTCGAAGCTGGGTCCCTGGGACGACCGCAACTACCGCCTGACCAAGGAGGACCTCGCCCTCCTCTCGCCCAACGAGGCCCAGCAATACGACCCCATCCCGGCCTTCTTCCGCGTCGAGATGCGCAAAGCCAACCCCAACCTGCCGCGCACGGGCAACGCCCAGTATCCGAGAAGCGCGCTGCAGATCTTCGAGCTCAAGTACGGCGGTTACCTGGTGAGCGGCCAGCTCTACAACCGGGCGATCTACCGCAACGGCCGCTTCGAGGTGGTCAAGGTGCACGGTGAGCCCGAGGAGGAGTTCGCCATCCGCGCCCTGGCCGGGGATGTGCGGGTTTCCTCGCCCACCGGCGGCGCCGAGACCGCGGTGAAGATCAACCCGCTCGACGCCAACAAGGTGATCGCGGGCTCGAACGGCCCGGGCTCCGGGCAGATCATGCACACTTCCGCCAACGGTGGCTCCTCCTGGACGCAAGCCGGGGCCCTGCCGCTCGGCAGCACCTGCTGCGACCCCACGGTGGATTGGTCCTCGGACGGCACCAAGGCGTATGCCGGCACGCTCGGCAGCTGCGGCGCCTCGGGCTGCCAGGTGTGGGTGTACCGCTCGGGCGACAACGGCGCCACCTGGAGCGACCTCGGCGCCGACCCGCGGCGCGAGATCACCACCGGTGGCATCTCGGACAAGGAATACATCCACGCCGACAAGTTCGCCACCTCGCCCAACCGCGACAACGTCTACATCACCTGGCACGACAACAACATCCTGAAGTTCTCGCGCTCCACCGACTTCGGCCAGACCTGGAGCGCCGCGCTCACCCTCTCCGGCACCGGCGAGGACGGCATCGGCAGCGACATCACCACCGACAAGAGCGGCAACGTTTTCTACTTCTGGCCGGCGGTGAACACCAACCGCATCCTGGTGCGCAAGTCCACCAACGGCGGCGTGAGCTTCAACCCCACCGTGCAGGTGGCCACCACCAACGACGGCTACGACTTCGCCATCCCGGCGATGGAGACCCGCCGGGCCTTCATCTACGTCTCGGCCGACGCCGACCTGACCAGCGGCCCCTTCGCCAACTCGATCTACGCCGCCTGGACGGACACCACCGCCGCCGAGTCCGCCACGGCCGCGAACAACCACGCGCGCATCCGCGTGGCCTTCTCGCGCGACGGCGGCGCTACCTGGACCGTCACCACCCCGCACGAAACCGCCGACGCCAACACGGTGGACCGCTTCCACCCCTGGGTGGGCGTGGGGCCGGACGGCAAGGTGTACGTGATGTTCTACGACACTCGCAACAACTCCGCCCGCACCAGCGTGGACGTGTACTACTCCTCCTCTTCGGACGGCGGCGCCACCTGGGCCACCCCCACCCGGCTGACCAGCGTCACCTCGCCGCACATCGAAGACAGCTTCCAATGGGGCGACTACAACGGCCTCGACGTGGTGGGCGCGCAGCTGATCGCCATCTTCACCGACAACCGTAACGAGAGCAGCGGCACGGCCGACTCCGTGGACGCCTACGCGGCCGCCCCCGGCTCCGTGGCCTGCACTCCGCCGGCCGCGCCCACGGGCGTCACCGCTACCGGCGGCACCAACCAGGTGAGCCTCAGCTGGACCGCCTCGACCGGCGCCACCGAGTACCACATCCTGCGTTCGACCACCTCCGGCGGCCCGTACAGCCAGGTGGGCACCGCCACCACCACCAGCTTCGTCAACACCGGCCTCGCCTGTGGCACCACCTACTTCTATGTGGTGCGGGCGGCGAACAGCACCACCTGCGAGTCTGGCAACTCGGCCCAGGCCTCCGCCACCACCGCGACTTGCCCCACCTGCACCACCACCACGCTCTACAACAACACCTTCGAGACCGGCACCGGCCTCGCGGACTGGACCCGCGGCAGCTTCGGCGGCAGCGGCTCGGTGACCGACTGGCGCGGCATCCAGACCTGCACCGCCCAGGGTGGCACCAAGATCTTCCGTTTCGGCGGCACCACCTGCACGGCGGATTACGTGAACAACGACTTCAACTGGGCCCAGCCGAACGGCGCCAGCGGCTTCAACTTCGCCGCCGGCTCCAGCCAGAACAAGCTGGTGTTCGGCCACCGCCGGGCCTTCGAGAGCGGCTTCGACGGCGGCACGTTGCGCGTGTCGATCAACGGTGGTACCAGCTGGACCTACGTGCCTGCTTCGGCCCTCACCGGCACCACCTACAACGGCACCGTCTCGGCGAGTTGCCCGCCCACCGGCACGGCCGGCGTGTCGATCTTCACCGGCTCCGCCACCACCTTCAGCAACACCACGGTGGACCTCGACGCCGTCTGCAACCTGATCGCCGGCGGTACCGGCGGCTGCGCGGGCCGGAACGTGCGCGTGGCCTTCACCACCATCACCGATTGCTCGGTGACCGGTGACGGCTGGTTCCTGGACAACGTCAGCGTGAGTTCCTGCGTGCCGTAAGACCTTGCTTCTCGGCGAGGGGCCCCCGAGGCTCCTCGCCCCCGCTCCTCCGGCGGCCGGGCCGACCCCGCCCGGCCGCCGTCCTCGCTCGCTGTCCCATCTCCGACCTGATTTGGCACTGACAAAAATGCCTACGTGCGCATACTGAAGTGCCACGAACTCAGGCCTGGAGGTCCCATGAGAAAGCAGCTTCCGCTTGGTCTCGCTCTCGTCCTCGTCGCGGTGTTGAGCTTCCTGAGCCTCGGCAGCCTCGCCGCCGATCCCGCTCCCACACCCACCCAACCCGACCTCTCGGCGCTGCAGCTGGACCCGGCGGCCATCCCCATGTCCACTCCGGCGGCAGTCACTGCCTCCTGCGAGGCCCTCAACGGGGTCGCCTGCACCCCACCCCAACCCTCCCAGAACTGCACCTTCGCCAACGGCGCCGCCGGCATCTGCCGCTGCTGCTCCCGCTGCGGCGACTTCTGGCAGTGCTTCCGGCTCTAGCAACCCCGAGGTGAGCACCGGCGACCGGCGCTCCCGGTCGCCGGTGCTGTCCCGGAAGCGGAACCTCCTACCCCCTCACGAAACGGCGATTTCCCGTTCTCGGGACTCGAGCTCCGCCTCGACCCCCAACCGGATCGGCCCCTGCCCCGTGGCACAGCCCGTGCAGCCCCCGGCCTCAAGCACAACCCCTTCAAGAGGCTCAACACCCGCGAGGTAGACCACCGATGCCTGGCTCGACGTCGAACGATCAAACCCCGAGGAGCGGAGCCACTCCTGACAAGAGGTCCAGGGCAAGCACCGCAAGGGCTCGATCCGCCGATCCTCTCTCCCTCACCCACCCTGTGCTAGCTTGCGGAAGCGCTTTCGCGGAAGAACGAATCCGGCTTGCCAGGAGCACTGGCTCATGGTGACGAGACGCTCGGGGCTCGAGAATGGTCACTGAGGACCTGGCTGGCCAGCTCGGCTGGCTCGACTCCGTGGCCCCGGCCACGGCCACCGTGCCGCCGGCCTTGCCGGATCCGGGGGCCGACCGCATCGAGGAGCTCCGCCTCGCCCCCGGCACCGTGCTCGGCCGTTACGTGGTGCTCGAGCCCCTCGGCAGCGGTGGCATGGGCGTCGTCCATGCCGCCTTCGACCGCACCCTCAACCGCCGCGTAGCCCTCAAGGTGCTGCGGCGCAGCGAGCAGACCGCCCAGGCCGAAGACCGCCTGCTCGCCGAGGCTCAGGCCCTGGCCCGCCTCGCCCATCCCAATGTGGTCGCCGTTTACGACGCCGGCCGCCTCGAAGGCCTGCTGGTTCTCGCCCTCGAGCTCGTCGAAGGCGAGAACCTGGCCAGCTGGCTGCGCTCCAGGCCCCGCAGCTGGCGCCAGATCCTCGACGCCTTCCTCGACGCCGGCCGGGGCCTCGAGGCCGCACACGCCGCCGGCCTCGCCCATCGCGACATCAAGCCAGGCAACCTGGTCATCGGCCACGACGGCCGGGCCCGCGTAGTCGACTTCGGCCTCGCCCGCCCCAGCCCCTCCGAGCCCTCGAGCGACGGCGCCGCCCCGCCCGCCGAGCCAGCCTCGCCCACCACCGCCAGTCGCCCCGGCAGCTTGATCGGCACCCCGGCCTTCATGGCTCCCGAGCAGTTCCTCGGCCAGCCGGCCGATGCCCTCTCCGACCAGTTCAGCTTCGCCGTGGCCCTCTACGACGGGCTCTACGGCGAGCACCCCTTCGCCGGCGAGACCGCCACCGAACGACGAGAGGCCGTGCTCGCCGGCCGGCTGCGCCCGGCCCCCGCCCACCCGGCGGCTCCGCTGTGGATCCGCCG
>CALMKX010000258.1 GCA_937867335.1 uncultured Acidobacteriota bacterium | reverse complement strand
CGGGCCAGGTTGGGCAGGCCGTCGCGCTCGGCGTGCGCGGCGTAGGCCCGGAAGCGGGCGGCGCTGGCGGCCTCCGCGGTGAAGCCGGTCTTCAGATGCTCGATCTGCCGTGGGAGTCTGGACACACTCTTCTCCTTCAAAGCGGCTCGAAGTCGGTACGGCCGGATTGTACGCAAGATCCGCCCGAGGCGGGAAGCCGCCCGGGGGCGGCGACGGCGCTACAATGAGGCCCTCGTCTCCAAGCCGAACAACACTGCCCCGGCTGCCCCCGGCCGGCGCGCATGCCCCGCGGAGGGAGCCCACCATGCTGCTCACCGTGTTCAAGGCCCTCGGCATTCTGCTGCTGCCCTTCCTGGTGTTCTACGGCGTGGGCGCGGTGCTCCAGAAGGCGAGCCACCGCTCGGTGGTCCAGGCCCAGCTCGCGCAGCATCCCGGCCCGGACGCCAAGCCTCTCAACTTGCGCTTCAAGGGCTACGACCTGTCGGCCGCGAAGGCCTACTGGGGGCTGCTGGACCGCGAAGCTCTCGGCGACGAGCGGCGGTTCCTGGAGCTGGATTTGATCTTCCCGTTCTTCTACGCCGGGGCCCTCGCCGCCAGCCTGCTCCTCGCCTGGGCCTGGCTGGGCCGCCCCCACCCCGCCGTCTGGGTGATGCTGCCGCCCATCCTCGGGGCTCTCGCCGACTGGTGCGAGAACCTGCTCCAGCACCGGGAGCTCCAGCGTTTCCTGGCCGAGCCGCCACTGCCGCTCTCGGCCACGGCCCTGCGAATCGCCGGCTTCGCCACCCAGGCGAAGCTGGTGGTCCTAGCCTTCGGCTTCCACCTGCTGCTGTTCCTGGTGGTGGTCGCCGCGGTGAAAGCGATCAAAGGGGGGCCGGGGTGAGGGAGCCTCAAAGGCTCTCGCCACTCGCTCCCGCTATCATCCCTCCCCATGAGCTCCCTCGCCCAACTCGAGCCGGCCGGGCCGATTCTCACCGCCGGGCTCTTCGCGGAGCTCGGCCAGGAGCTGCTGGCGCTGCTCAAGGCGCTACCGGCGGCGGCCTGGGGGCGGGCCACGGTGTGCCCGGGCTGGTCGGTGAAGGATGTTGCCGCCCACCTGCTCGACACCGCCCTGCGCCGCCTGGCGCTCGAGCGGGATGGCGCCGCGCTCCCCGCTGCCGACCCGCCGATTGCGAGCTACGCCGAGCTGGTGGCCTACCTGAACCGCCTGAACGCTGAGTGGGTGGTGGCGGCCCGGCGGCTGAGCCCCGCTCTCCTGATCGAGCTGCTCGAAGGGGTGGAGGCCAGCCTCGACCGCCATCTCCGGGGCCTCGACCCGTTCGCTCCGGCGCTCTTCGGCGTAGCCTGGGCGGGCGAGCAGGAATCCGCCTGCTGGTTCGACGTCGCCCGCGAGCTCACCGAGCGCTGGCTCCACCAGGCGCAGATCCGCCTGGCCGTGGGCGCTCCCCCGCTCACCGCCCCTCGCTTCTCCCGCCCGGTGTTCGAGACCTTCGCCCGCGCCCTGCCCCACCGCCTCGCCACCCTCAAGGCGCCCGCGGGCTCGGCGCTCGTTCTCGAGATCGAGGGCGAGGAGACCTACGCCTTCACCGTGGGGCCGGCGCGGGAAGCCGGGGCCGAGCGCGGCTGGCAGCTCTTCCGAGGAGCCGCGAGCGCCGCATCAGCCCGCGCCCGCCTGAGCGAGGAGACCGCCTGGCTGCTCCTCACCAAGGGCCTGCCCGGCCCGGAAGCGCGACGCCGGGCCGAAGCCCAGGGCGACGAGCGGCTGCTCGAGGTGCTGTTCGGAACCTTGGCGGTGATGGCCTGAGCGGGGGGGAGCTCAGCCCAACAAGGGGTTCTCCCAGCGTAGGCCGGGAAAGCGCGCGAAATCCGCGTCGGTGCTGCAGAGGGTGAGGCCATGCTCGATGGCGAGAGCGGCCAGGTGTGCGTCCGGCACCAAGTTGGAGCGCCCTGCCAGAGCCATGAGTTCGCCCAGGATCCGAGCGTGCGACGTCGAGGGCTGAGGCACCCAGACGCAGTCGCAGCTCAGCCAGTCGGTAACGACCTCCCAGGCATCCGCTAGCGGTAGCGGGCGCTCGAACATCCGGGGATTGGAAGCAAGCCTCAGGAAGCCCAGCAGGCTGGGCCAAGGCAGCCCCACCCGTACCGTGCCGCTGAGCCGCTCTTCAAGCCATGAAGAAGCCTGTGGATGCTGCGGAAGAGTCTCGAACGTGGCATAGACCAGCAGATTGACGTCGACCAGGATCATCGGTGGTCTTCGCCTTCCGCGAAGGCGAGCGCCTCTTCCGTGTCGTCCAAGTTGGGGAAGAAACAGCGACCTGCCGCGAAAGTGCGCACCCGGAAGCGCTTCGGAGCCGGGACTGCGGCTTCGTCCTGGTCCAGCCCAAGCCGAAGCAACCGGTTGACCAGCTCCTTCATGCCGAGCTCACGGTGGTTCTCAAGCCGCTGCCTCAGGCGAGCCTCGACGTCAGGCTCCAGAGTGAGCGTCGTCCTCATGCATCAGAGCATAAGACAGCTGATGCCGCGATGCAACGGGGAGAGCTCGCCTCTCTCAAGGCGCCCCCCTGCGGCCGGCAAACCTCCGCGCCAACTCCGGCTTCACCACTTTGCCCAGGGCATTCCTGGGCAGGGATTCGAGCTCGAGCAGGCGGGTGGGGAGCTTGTAGGGGGCGAGGTGGGCGGCTCCCCATTGGCGGAGCTCCTCGAGGCTCAGCCGAGCGCCGGGCTTGAGCACCACGGCCGCCCCCACCCGCTCCCCCCATTCTTCGTCCGGCACGGCCACCACGGCGCATTCGGCGATGGCCGGATGTTCGGCGAGGGCGCTTTCGATCTCGAGCGCCGAGACCTTGTAGCCGCCGGTCTTCAGGATGTCCGTGCTGCTGCGGCCGAGCAAGCGGAAGGCGCCAGCTTCCAGCACGGCCACATCGCCGGTCTTGAACCAGCCCCCGGCGGCGAAGGAAGCGGCCGTCTCGGCCGGGCGGCGCCAGTACTCATGGAACACCCCCGCTCCCCGCACCTGGAGCTCCCCGGGGCTCCCGGCCGCCGCCAGGGTGCCATCCTCCTCCACCACCCGCACCTCGACTCCCGGCAGGGGGCGGCCCACCGAGCCAGCCCGGCGCTCGCCCTCGAGCGGATTCGAGAGGGCCATGCCGATCTCGGTCATGCCGTAGCGCTCGAGGGGCGGCACCGCGGCGATCTCCCGCCAGCGCTCGAAGAGCTTCACCGGCAGCGCCGCCGAGCCGGAAACGCACAGCCGCAGCCTCGCCGCGGCCGCGCCCCAGCGTTGCCGGGTGGCTTCCTCGGCGGCTTCCCAGGCTTCGATCAGCCGGTGGTAGATCGTGGGCACGGCCATGAAGACCGTGACCTCTCCCGAGGCGAGCCGCTCCCACACCCGCTCCGGCTCGAAGCGCGGCAGGAACTCGCAGCAGGCCCCGGCGTGGAGGGCGCAGCCGAGGATGTTCACGATGCCGTGCACGTGATGCAGGGGCAGCAGGTGGAGGGCGCGATCCTCCGGCCGCCAGCCCCAGGCTCGAGTGAGCGTCTCGAGCTGGAAGCCGAGCATGCCGAAGGTCCACACCACGCCCTTGGGCTTGCCGGTGGTGCCGCTGGTGTAGAGCAGGAGAGCGCGCCGCTCGGGGCCGAGCTGCGGCAGCCTGCTCGCCGCAGCGCTAGCGCCGGGCCGGGCCGCGAGCGGCACCAGCTCCACGGCCAGCTCGCGGCAGAGAGGCGCCGTCCGCTGGTGGAATTCCTCCGCCACCAGCAGGCGCCGCGCCCCGGTGTCGGTCAGGACATGGGCCCACTCGGCGGGCGGGTGGGAGAGCGCCAGCGGTACGGCGATGCCGCCGGCCCGCCAGATCCCCCACTGGGTGGCGGCGTAGTCGACGCCCGGCGGGCAGAGGAAGGGGATGGGCTCCTCGGCGAGGTCCGAGCCGAGGCCTAGCAGGGCCGAGGCCCGCTCCGCGGAGGCCGCCAGCAGCTCGCCGTAGGTGCGGGCGCCGAGGGAGTCCACCACGGCGATTCGCGCTGAGTGCGCTGCGATTCCGGGAGCCCAGGGCAGGGGAGGTGAGCTCAATTCCCGAGCCTCCCCGCTCACAACCACACCGCCGGCCTGCAAATTTGCACATCAAATGCAAAATTGCACGGGTGCGCTAGCTCACCTCCCAGGCTCTCCTGGCCTGCCCTATCTCGACCTCGATCTCTTGAACGATCGCCCAGTTCCCGCCGGCGGCCATGCTGAGCCCTCGCCCGGCCGCTAAGCCCACTCTGCTTCACCGGAGCTTCTCTCAAATCCATGACCAGGTCTCCCTCGAGCTACCCAAATCAGTGCCGCGGCGGGGGCAGCCCACACCGGCTCAAGGCTCTCCTTCCGAGCCGGCGAGCAATCCTCGGCAGGTCACTGCGCTATGGTAAGCGAGCTACCCGCGGTCCTTGTTCAAGTCGAGCGTGCGCTCGCTGAAGTTGGCAAGAAGCTCTGGGGGGATTCGAGGTCTGCCCCGAGGATCCTGCAACGGGCACAGCGCGAGACTCCGAGCTCTCCTCACCAGCGTGGAGCCGCGGCTGTGGTGCTCCAGTCTGTGTCTCAGCTGGGTTTGAGTGAAGTCTTGGTCCAGGCCGCATCGCGAAGGAGGTTCCCATGGCTCGTTTCCGCATCCTCGCCCTCAGCCTGGCCCTGGCGCTGGTGGCGCTGCCGCTGCCGGCGGTTTCTCCACCGGCGCTCCACGGCTCGGGCGGAGCCGTGGCCACGGACGAACCGCTCGCCACCGCCGTGGGCGTGGAGCTGCTCAAGCAGGGTGGCAACGCGGTGGACGCCGCGGTGGGTACGGCTCTCGCCCTGGCGGTGACCTACCCGGAGGCCGGCAACCTGGGCGGCGGGGGCTTCGCCCTGGTGCGCACGGCGGGCGGGGAGCTCGCGGCTCTCGACTTTCGGGAGGTGGGGCCGGCTGGCGCCCAGGCCCGGATGTACCTCGACGAGCACGGCGAGCCCATCCCCAAGGCCTCGCTCCGCGGGCCGCTCGCGACCGGCGTGCCCGGCTCCCCCGCCGGCCTCTACGAGCTCCACCATCGCTTCGGCCGGCTGGCCTGGAAATCAGTCGTCGAGCCGGCCCGCAAGCTCGCCGCCGAGGGTTATCGGGTGAGCTTCCACCTCGCCGGCTACCTGGTGGAAGAGCGGGCCCAGATCGAGCCCTTCGCCGAGTCCGCCCGCGTGTTCCTGCCGGGCGGCAAGCCGCTCGAGCACGGCGCCCTGCTGCGCCAGCCGGAGCTCGCCGCCACCCTCGCCGCCTACGCCGCGCGGGGGCCGAAGGCGATCCAGGAAGGCCCGCTAGCGCAGCAGGTGGAGGAGGCCTCACGCCGCTACGGCGGCATCCTCACCGCTGCAGACCTCGCGGCCTACCAGCCTCAATGGCGAAAGCCCCTCGAGTTCTCGTTCGGCTCCTGGCAGGCGGCCTCGATGCCGCTGCCCTCGGCCGGCGGGCTGATCCTGGCCTTGACCGAGGAGATCCTGCGCCGGATCGAGCGCGACGGCCCCGGCCCCCGCTTCGGCGCCGAGCGCGACCACGCTTTGACGGAAGCGATGAAGCGGTCCTACGCGGTGCGCTATCTGCTCGGGGACCCGGCCACTTCTCTGCTCGACCCCGGCCAGGCCCTGGCTGCGCCGTACGTGGGGCGCCTCGCCCTCTCCTTCGATCGCGAGCGGGCCACCCCGGCCGCCGAGCTGGCCCAGGGCGAGCCCGGCCGCGAGCCGAACGCCACCACCCACCTCTCGGTGATCGACGCCGAGGGCAACATGGTGGCGCTCACCACCACGCTCAACGGCCTCTTCGGCTGCGGCCTCTACGTGCCCGGGCTGGGCTTCCTGAACAACGAGATGGACGACTTCACCACCGCCCCCGGGCGGCCGAACGACTTCGGGCTGATCCAGGGAGACGCCAACGCCGTACGCCCCGGCAAGCGGATGCTCTCCTCGATGACGCCGACCATCGCGTGGTCCGGCCCGGAGGCCCTGGTGCTGGGTGGGCGGGGCGGCTCGCGGATCAGCTCGGCGGTGCTGCAGGTGCTGCTCGACGTGATCCAGGACGGCGACTCGCTGCAGGCGGCCCTCGACCGCCCCCGCCTGCACCACCAATGGCAGCCGGACGTGCTCGAGGTGGAGGACGCCGCCCTCTCCCCCGAGACCGCCCGCGAGCTCGAGCGCCGAGGGCACCGGATCGTGCCCTCGAAGCCCAGCGAGAAATCACGGGTGAACGCGGTGCGCCGGCTCGCCGACGGCACGCTCGAGGCCGCCGTGGACCCCCGCGGCACGGGCAAGGCCGGGGTGGTGACCGAGCTCGCGCCGCGCTAGGCGCGAACGCTCAGGCCGCTTCCTGCTGGCTGAACTGCAGCTGGTAGAGCCGGTAGTAGATGCCCTTCAGGGCCAGCAGCTCCTGGTGGGTGCCCTCTTCGCGCAAGCGGCCGTGGTGGAGCACCAGGATGCGGTCCGCCTTCTGGATGGTCGACAGCCGGTGGGCGATCACCAGGCTGGTGCGCCCGCGCAGCAGTCGCTCGAGGGCCTGCTGGATCAGCTGCTCGGTTTCGGTATCGATCGAGGAAGTGGCTTCGTCGAGGATCAGGATCTTGGGGTCGAAAGCGAGCGCCCGGGCAAAGGAAATCAGCTGCTTCTGGCCCACCGAGAGGCCGGCGCCGCGCTCGCGTACCGGGGTGTCGAAGCCCTCCGGCAGGCGCTCGATGAACGGCAGGGCTCGCACTTCCCGCGCCGCCCAACGGAGCCGCTCGGCGTCGATCTCGGGGGCGCCGAGGCCGATGTTGCCGCCGAGCGAACCGGAGAACAGGAACACATCCTGGAGCACCATGCCGATCGAACTTCGGAGCTTCGGTACCGCCCACTCGCGGACGTCCCGCCCATCCACCCGCACAGCGCCGGAGTCCACGTCGTAGAAGCGCAGCAGCAGGTTGGCGAGAGTGCTCTTGCCGGCGCCGGTGGCCCCCACCACGGCCACCGTCTGGCCGGCCTCCACGCGGAAGGAGAGGTCCCGCAGCACCGGCTCGCCGGGGTTGTAGCTGAACACCACGTGGTCGAACTCGAGGCTGCCGCGCACGGGCTCCGGCTGGTAGGCGTCGGCCGGGCTCTGCTGGCCGGCGGGCTGGTCCAGCAGCTGGAAGATGCGCTCCGAGCTCGCCATGGCGCCTTGCAGGATGTTGTACTTCTCCGAGAGGTCGGCGAGCGGCTGGTAGAAGCGCTGGGCGTACTGCAGGAAGGCCACCAGCGCGCCAAAGGAAAGCGCTCCCGTGAGCACCTGGCCGCCGCCGTACCACACGATCAGCGCCGTGCCGAGGGCGGTGATCAGCTCCACGCCGGGATAGAACACGGCGTAGTAGAAGATGGCCTTGACGTTCGCCTGCCTGTGATCGTCGGCGACCGCGCCGAAGCGGGCCCGCACGCCTTCCTCCTGGCGGAACAGCTGCACTACGCTCATGCCGCCGATGTGCTCGGAGAGGAACGCATTGATACGCGCCACTTTCACCCGGATCTCGCGGAACCAGTAGCGGGCTTTCGCCTTGAACCACAGGGTCAAAGCGAGCAGCAACGGGACGATCGAGAACGCCACCAGGGCCAGGCGCCAGTTGAGCCAGAAAAGCACCACCACGATACCCAGGAGCAGCACCACGTCGCCGAAGACCTGCACCAGGCCGGCGGTGAACACCTCGTTCAGGGCCTCGACGTCGGTGGTGGCGCGGGTCACCGAGCGGCCGATCGGGTTCTTGTCGAAGTAGGCCACGGGTAGGCGCTGGAAGTGGCCGAAAATCTCTCGTCGAAGGTCGAAGAGGATCTTCTGCCCCATCTCCTGCATCAGCCAGCCCTGGGCGAAGAGCACCACGAAGGTCGCCACCAGGGCCCCGAGGAAGGTGAGACCGGCCCAGGCGAGGCCCACCGGAGCGCTCGGCAGCGGCGCGAGCACCTGGGCCACCCAGGCCGAAACCGCCGAGATCTTCTCCGCGCTGCCCGGGGGCCTCATGAACAGGTCCACTGCCACCGCCGTCACCAGCGGCCCGACGAGCTGCATCAACGAGGAGAGCACGATCAGCCCCACCGCCGCCCCGGCCTGGCCCCGATAGGGCCGGACATAGCCGAGCAGCCGCCGCATCAAGCGCCAGTCGTAGGATCTGCCGAGGGCTTCTTCTTCCTGCATGCCGGCCATGGCGCGACGATAGCACCGAGCCCCCGGCCCCGCCGTCAGAGTGGACTTCTCCCGGCGGGAGCCGAGGAGCCGAGCCACCTCCGACGGCCCGGTCCTGCAGCCGGGCGGGTTCGGCGGTATCATGCTGCCAGTCTGTTGGGCCGGCCGGGGCAGAGTTTCTCGAAGTTGTGTACACTCATCGGCAGGCTTCTATATTGTTCCAGGCGTCCGCGTTCGCGTCGGCTGCGACGTGACGTCGGGCCAGGGGGGTTGGCAACAGGATGGCGCTCACGCTCAGTCAGCTGCTGAAGGAGACCGTCGACCAGGGAGCTTCGGACCTTCACATCACGGCGGCATCCCCGCCCCAGATCCGGGTAGACGGCACGCTCCGGCCGCTCAACTACCCGGCCATGAACCCCACCGAGACCAAACAGATCGCTTACTCGATCTTGACCGACCACCAGAAGCACCGCCTCGAAGAAGACCTCGAGATCGACTTCTCCTTCGGCATCAAGGGCCTCGCCCGCTTCCGCTCGAACGTCTTCCACCAGCGCGGCGCCATCGCCGCGGTGTTCCGCCGCATCCCCTTCGAGATCCGCGGCTTCCGCGAGCTCGGGCTGCCGCCGGTGATCGAGAAGATGTGCGAGAAGCCCCGCGGCCTGGTGCTGGTCACCGGCCCCACCGGCTCCGGCAAGTCCACCACCCTCGCCGCCATGCTCGACAAGGTGAACCGCGAGCGGCACGAGCACATCGTCACCATCGAAGACCCGATCGAGTACCTTCACCCGCACAAGAAATGCGTGGTCAACCAGCGCGAGCTGGGCGCCGACACCCTGAGCTTCGCGAACGCCCTGCGCTCGGCCCTGCGCGAAGACCCGGATGTGGTGCTGATCGGCGAGATGCGTGACTTCGAGACGGTGGAAGCGGCGCTGCGCATCGCCGAGACCGGCCACTTGACCTTCGCCACCCTGCACACCAACTCCGCGGCCCAGACCATCAACCGCATCGTCGACATTTTCCCCGCCCACCAGCAGGGGCAGATCCGTGTGCAGCTCTCCTTCGTGCTCGAAGGCATCATCTGCCAATCCCTGCTGCCACGGGCGGCCGGAAGAGGCCGAGCTCTGTCCCTCGAGGTGCTGGTGCCCAACTCGGCGATCCGCAATCTGATCCGCGAAGACAAGATCCACCAGATCTACGGCATGATGCAGACCGGTCAGGCCAAGTACGGAATGATTACGTTCAATCAATCGCTCGCCTCGCTGTACTTCAAGCGGTTGATTTCCCTGCAGACGGCCATAGCACGGTCGTCTTTTCCGGACGAGCTTCAAGAGATGATCTCGCGCGGCCCGGAGGCGGCTGCGCCGTCCATGATGAGGGCGGAGGTAAGGAGCTAACCCATGCCGAGCTACGTTTGGAGCGGGCGCAACCGCGCTGGATCGGTGATCGAAGGCGTTGAGCTGGCGGAGAGTCGCGACGCGGCGCTTTCTGCCCTCCGGCGCAAGCAGATCCAGGTGATGAGAATCCGCGAGCGGGGCCGCGAGATCCCGCTCATTCCCAAGATCACCCCCGGCGTTCCTCCCAAGCGGGTGGCCATCTTCACTCGACAGTTCTCCGTGATGCTCGACGCCGGCCTGCCCCTGGTGCAGTGCCTCGAGATCCTGGGCGACCAGGAGGAGAACAAGGTCTTCGCCGGCATGATCCGCCAGGTGCGCTCCGACGTCGAGTCCGGCGCCTCGCTCGCCGACGCCATGCGCAAGCACCCCAAGGCCTTCGACAACCTCTACACCAACATGATCGCCGCCGGTGAGGCCGGCGGTATTCTCGACGTGATCCTGCGCCGACTGGCCACCTACATCGAAAAGGTGGTGAAACTGCGCCAGCAGGTGAAGAGCGCGTTGATCTACCCGGTGACGGTGATCCTGATCGCCATCGGCGTGGTTTTCGTCATCTTGAAGTGGGTGATCCCGGTCTTCGCCCAGTTGTTCACCGCCGCCGGCGGCGAGATGCCCTTCCTCACCAAGATGGTGGTCGGCGCCAGCCGCTTCGTGGGCAATTACTCGCTGTTCATGTTCGCCGCCCTCGCCGGCCTTACCGTGCTCTTCCTCAACTGGAAGAAGACCGAAGCCGGCCGCAAGGCCTTCGACGCCTTCCTGCTCAAGATCCCGATCATCGGCGGTCTGCTGAGGAAGGTGGCGGTGGCGCGCTTCTGCCGCACGCTATCCACCCTCACCGCCTCCGGCGTGCCGATTCTGGACGGCCTCGAGATCACCGCCAAGACGTCCGGCAACGCGGTGATCGAAGATGCCGTGATGGCGGTGCGCAAGAGCGTCGAAGAAGGCAAATCGATCAGCGAGCCGCTCGCTGCCACCAAGGTGTTCCCGGCCATGGTCGTGCAGATGATCAACGTCGGCGAGCAGACCGGCGCCCTCGATCAGATGCTGTCGAAGATCGCCGACTTCTACGAAGAAGAGGTGGACACCGCGGTGGCCGGCCTGATGAAGCTGATCGAGCCGCTGCTGATCACCGTGCTCGGCGGCATCATCGGCATGATCGTGACCTCGATGTACTTGCCGCTCTACAAGTTCCTGCAGTACGTCGGCTAGGATTGGCGCGCTGCGCAGGCCCTCTCCCGTTCGCGGGACGGGGGCCTGCGATCGCGGAGCGGCCTCTCGCCGCCGCGCTTTTTCGCTCGACGATCCTTGATGACTCACCTCGAACGGCAACTGTCCTGGTACATCGCCCTGCGGCTGGTGGTGGTGACCAGCATGGCGCTGCCCTACGTCTTCTCCCGGCTCTCGGCCGCCGGCGCGGGGGACGTGCCCGAGTTCTACGGCGCGCTCTTCGGCATCACCTGCGTGCTGACCCTGTTCTATCTGGCGAACCTGCGCCTGCTCACCGGCCGGCCCGAGCTCCAGGCCTGGATCCAATTCGTCGGCGACCTGCTCTTGACCACCGGCCTGATCTACCGCTTCGGAGGCGATAGCCCGTTCTCGCCGTTCTACGTGGTGGTGATCATCGTGGCCTCGCTGCTGCTCGGCCAGCGGGCGGCGATCGTGGTGGCGAGCGCCTCCTTCCTGCTCTACTCGGTGCTGCAGATCGGCCTCTCCGAAGGCTGGATCCGGAGTCAGGTGCCGCCGCTCGAGTACGGCGTCACCCTGAGGCTGGCCTACACCCTCTTCGTGCACCTGGTGGGCTTCTACGGCGTGGCCTTCTTGACCTCGCTGCTGACCCGGCGGGTCAAGCTCGTGGAGGACGCCCTCGAGGTGCAGCGGGAGGACCTCGCCGCCCTCAAGGTGGCCCACCGGGACATCATCGAATCCGTGCCCAGCGGCCTCGCCACCACCGATCTTTCGGGCACCGTGACCACCCTCAACCGTGCCGGCGAGATGATCCTCGGCGTCGGCGAGGGCACCCTCTTGGGCGAGCCGATCACCGCCAGCGGCCTGTTCACCCAGGCCGAGTGGGAATCTCTGGTCCACGCCTCGGACAAAGATCGGCGCTATCGCTCCGAGAAGCACCTGGATCGCGCGAGCGGTCGCGTCGATATCGGCTTCACGGTCTCCCGGCTGATGGATGGCGAGGGCCGGGAACGCGGCTACATCGTGATCTTCCAGGACCTCACCCGCTGGCGGCTGCTCGAGGAGGAGCTGCGGCTCAAGGATCGCATGGCCGCGGTGGGCGAGCTCGCCGCCGGCCTCGCCCACGAAATCGGCAACCCCCTGGCGGCGATCTCCGGCTCGGTGCAGATGCTGGCGGCGAGCTCGTCGGCCGGCAGCGGCGAGCAGCGCCTGCTCGACATCCTGCTCAAGGAGAGCCAACGCCTGGACCGCACCATCAAGGGCTTCCTCCGCTTCGTGCGGCCCAAAGACCGCGCCACCGTGCGCTTCGACATCGCCGGCCTCCTGGCCGAGAACGTCCAGTTGCTGCAGAACAGCCCGGAGATCTCCTCCCGCCACCGGGTGGAGCTCAAGCTCCATCCGCCTTCGACGATCCTCCTCGGAGATCCGGACCAGATCAGCCAGATCTTCTGGAATGTCGCCAGGAACGCCCTCAAGGCCATGCCGGGGGGAGGCCTGCTGGCGATCGAAGGCGAGCTGGGCCAGAGTTCCTATACGATCCGGTTCCGGGACCAAGGCCGGGGCATGACCGAGGAAGAGCGCTCCCGCCTCTTCCTGCCTTTCCAATCTTCTTTCGACTCAGGAACCGGGATCGGCATGGCGATCGTCTATCGCATCGTTCAAGAGCACGGAGGCCGTCTGTCGGTGGACAGCGCTCCCGGCCGCGGCACCTCGATCCAGGTGGAGCTGCCGGTACCGCCGGATACCGCCGAGCTCGCCCCGCTGGGACGGGCATGAAGGGCTCCATTCTGATCGTCGACGACGAGCGCAGCCTGCTCGATTTCCTCTCCATCCTGCTCGAGCCCGAGGGCTATCAGATCCACACCGCCGGCTCGGTGAGCGAGGCCCACAAGGTGCTCGCCGCCACCCTGCCGGACCTGGTGCTCTGCGACATCATGATGCCCGACGGCAACGGGCTCGACCTGCTGAAGGAGATCAAGGAGAAGACTCCCCACACCTCGGTGGTGATGATGACCGCCTACACCTCCACCAAGGCGGCCATCGAGGCGATGAAGCTCGGCGCCTACGATTACATCTCGAAGCCCTTCGACAACGACGAGCTCAAGGTGGTGATCGAGAAGGCGCTCGAGCGCACCGAGCTCTTGGACGAGAACGTCTACCTGCGCCGCGAGCTCGAAGGCAAGTACACCTTCGCCAACGTCATCGGCAAGAGCCCGCGGATGCAGGAGATCTTCGGCATCGTGGAGCGGGTGGCGAAGACCAACTCCACCGTGCTGCTCTACGGCGAAAGCGGTACCGGCAAGGAGATGATCGCCCGCGCCGTGCACTTCGCGAGCCCGCGTTCGACTCGCCGCTTCCTGTCGGTGAACTGCGGCGCCCTGCCCGAGAATCTGCTCGAATCCGAGCTCTTCGGCCACGAGCGGGGCTCCTTCACCGGCGCCGTGCGCGACAAGAAGGGCCTGTTCCAGGAGGCCGATGGCGGCACTCTCTTCCTCGACGAAATCGGCGAGATGAGCCCGGCCATGCAGGTGAAGCTGCTGCGGGCGCTGCAGGATCGCAAGGTGCGCAAGGTGGGCGGCAACCGCGAGGAAGAGGTGGACGTGCGGATCATCACCGCCACCAACCGCAACCTCGAGGAGCGCATCGCCTCCGGCGAGTTCCGCGAGGACCTCTACTACCGCATCAACGTCATCCCGATCCATCTGCCGCCGCTGCGCCAGCGGCGAGAGGACATCTCCTACCTGGTGGACCACTTCCTGCGCAAGTACAGCCAGGTCCTGGGGCTGGAGCCCCGGCGCATCTCGGTCGAGGCCATGAAGGTGCTCGAGAGCTACGACTGGCCCGGCAACGTGCGCGAGCTCGAGAACGTGATCGAGCGCATGCTCGCGCTTTCCGAAGGCTCCACGATCACTTCCCGGGACCTGCCCGGACATCTGCTCTCCCGGCGCAAAGAGCGGGTGGAGAGCCTCGAGCTGCCCGAGGAAGGCCTCGACCTCGAAGCCTTCCTCGACGGCCTGCGGGCGCGGCTCATGGAGCAGGCCCTCGAGCGCGCCGGCGGCGTGCAGACCCAGGCGGCCGAGCTGCTCAAGATGAGCTTCCGCTCGTTCCGCTACTACGCGAAGAAAGCCGGCCTGGTGACCGGGAGAGGCCCCGACGGCGAAGAGGATACCCATGACGGAGGAAGTTGAAGCGCTGATCGACCAGCTCCTGGCCAGCCAATGGCGGGGCCCGGGGCCGATCGACCGCACCATCCACCCGGCCGACGAGATGCTCGGCTACCTCGCCGAGATCCACGGCCGCGACCCGTTGCGCGGCGCGCTGCACTACTTCGCCACAGCCCTGGGCATCGTCGACACCTACGACCAGGCGATCGCCTGGCGCTTCGGTGGCTGGGAGAAGGTGGAGCGCATGCTCGACTTCGCCAGCGGCTTCGGCCGGGCGACCCGCTTCCTGGTTCATCGGCTGCCGCCCGAGCGGCTGACCATCGCCGAAATCGTGCCCGAAGCCGTGGCCTTCCAGCGCGAACAGTTCGGGGTCACCGCCCTCGCCTCGACCACCCGCGCGGAGGACTTCGAGCACCCCGGCGGCTTCGACGCCGTGTTCGTCACCTCCCTCTTCACCCATCTGCCCGAGCCCACGTTCCGGGCCTGGCTCGCCCGCCTCGCTGCCCTGCGGAGGCCGGGCGGCCTGCTCGCTTTCACCACCCACGACATGAGCCTCTTGGTGGAGGAGCATCGGGCGAAGGCCGGAGATCTCTACTTCCTGTCCACCAGCGAGAGCCAGGTGCTCGACCACGAGGACTACGGCACCACCTGGGTGCAAGAAGAGTTCGTGCGCCGGCTGATCGAGGAAGTGGCGCCCGGGAGCGTGGCCCATCGGATCCCGCGTGGCCTGCTCAACTTCCAGGATCTCTGGCTGGTGGTGGACGCCAACGTGCCCGGCCTCGATGCTCCCGCCTTCCACGGCACGATCGAGGGCATGCCAGATCGGGTGCAGTTCCGCGAGGACCGTCGGCTGGTGGTGAGCGGCTGGTGCTACGACCCGGGCTGGAACGATCCCCCGGCGCGGGCCACGGTGATGATCGACGGCCAGGTGGTGGGCACCAGCGAGGACTTCGGACCCCGACCGGACGTGGCCAAGGTGTTGAATTTGACCGGCACCGAGGCCTTCGGCTGGGAGGTGGTGGTGCCCTACGACCTGCCGCCGCCTCTCCACTCGCACCTGCTCTACCTCAAGGTCCAGACTCGCAGCGGCCGCGAGCGCTTCCTCTGGGGTCACAACCTGGAGTCGACGCTGCGCGTCGGTGCCGAAGCCGAGGTGGAGGCACTCCGCGCCCGACTGGCGAAAACCGAGGCCGAGCTCAAGACCACCATCGGCAAGCTCGAGCATCGCCTCTCCGCCATCGAAGCCAGCCGCTTCTGGCGAGCCCGCAACGCCTGGTTCCGCCTCAAGCAAAAGGCCGGGCTGATCGACGAGATCTGGCCCTGAGGGCTACGCCCCGCGCTACCCTTTTGGTCAGCATCGCGAGGAGACTCCGTTGACAACTCTCATGATCCCCGTCGACGAAGAGATCTTGCGCCAGGCCCAGGTTCGGGCGAGCGAGCAGGGCAGTTCTGTCGCCCTGCTCGTCCAGAGCTTTCTCGAAGGCCTGGCCCGAGAGAACTCCGATCAGCGACAGGCCATCGAGCGCGTCCTGAGCCGCTCCCGGAGCGCCGCGAGTTCGAGCGAGGGGCGAAGCTGGACTCGCGAGGAGCTCCATGACCGAGCGGGTCTTCGTTGACACCAACGTCCTGGTCTACCTCTTCGACAAGGCCTCTCCAGCAAAACAGCTCCGATCCCAGGAGCTGTTGTCGAGTCATGGAAGTCAGCACGAGCTCGTGCTTTCCACTCAGGTTCTCCAGGAATTCCTCAGCGTCGCCACCAGGAAGCTGGTACCCCCGCTCGAGCCCGCAGAAGCGCTGGCCGTTGTCGAGGATCTGACCCGCCTCCCCGTTGTGGTGCTCGAGACCGCGATCTTGATCTCGGCCATGCGGCGAACCGTCGCCGATTCGCTCTCGTTCTGGGACGCCCTGATCGTTGAAGCTGCGCTCTCGGCCAACTGCCAGCGGATGGGGTCCGAGGACTTTCAGGCCGGTCGCCGGTTCGGGAGCTTGTGGGTCGAAACCCCGTTCCTCAACCCCTGAGGGCTGCCCTCAGCGCAACGCTGCGAGGTCGGGGCTACCGGGGTAGAGCTTGAGGGCGTGGGCGAGGAGGGCCTGGGCGCTGGCCGGATCACGGAGGATGCGCAGCGTTTTCACCGCCTCGGCGTAGTTGCCGGCCGAGGGGCGGGTCTCCACCATCCGGCGGAGCAAGTCCGGCACTTCGCCGGGGCGGCCGGTCAGGGCGCAGAGGATGGCCAGGCTGGAGTAGGCCCGGGGGTCCTGGGGGAAGAGCTCGATTTCCTTGCGCAGGGCCACCTCGGCCTCCTCGCGCCGGCCGAGGTCCGCCAGGGCCTGGCCACGGGTCAGGTAGAGGCCCCGCAGCAGCGCCTTGTCCTGGGCTTCGCGACTGCGGTACGTCGCTTCGGCCTGGGCGGTGAGCTCGAGCACTTCTTCGTAGCGCCCGCGGGCCTCGAGCACCGCCGCCAGGGTGACCACCGGCCCGATGCGGTTCTCCCCCGCCGCCATCGCTTCCCGGGCTTCGCGCTCGGCGCCGTCGAGGTCCTTCCTGGCGAGGGCGATCTGCGACAGCACACCGTGGGCGAACGAAGGATGGGCCACCAGGGCCAGCCGGGCATGTTCCTCCGCGGCCTTCAGATCTCCCATCTCGAGGTAGAGCGAGGCCGCCGCGAGCGCGATGTGCGGCGCCCCCTGGGAGAGCGCCAGCGCCTTCTTGTAGGTGGCCAGCGCCTCCTCGCGCTGCCCCAGCTGCTCCAGGGCCCGGCCCAGGTACTCGAGGGCGTCCACCATGGTGGGGTTCACCGCCAGCACCGCCCGGAAGGCCTTGGCCGCCTCGGCGTACTCGCCCTTGGCGTGGAAGGCGAAAGCGCCCCGCAGCTGGCGCAAGAACGGCAGCTGGCCGCGGGGGTCCGGAAGCGGGCCCTCCTTGGCCTCTCCGGCCACGCTACCCACGTAGCCGAGGGCAGCGAGCGCCGCGCGGGCTTCCGGGTCCACCGCTCCCGGCGGCTTGAAGCTGCGGTCGTAGCTCGCCAGGGCCCGGCGCAGATCGGCGAAGGCCCGCTTCTCCTCGAGCAGCACGTTCTTCTGCTCGGCGGAATCCCGCTCGAGGTCGAAAAGCTCCGGCGTGGGCCCCTCCAGGTAGTGGTGGTGGGAGTCGATCGCCGAGGCGAGGTCCGACCAGCCGAAGTGGAGGCGCGGGTAGAAGGTCTCGGAGAAGATCTGCCGCTCGGGCGCCGACCCGGCTGCGAGCGCCAGGAGCGACGTGCCCTTCATCGCCGGCGGTTGCGGCTGGCCCAGGAGGCGCAGCACCGTGGGCGCCAGGTCGGTGAGCTGGGCCGGGGCCTTCACCCTCGTGCCGGCCCCCTGGGCGCGCGGCAGCCGCAGGATGAGCGGCACCTGCAGCGCTTCCCGGTAGAGCAGCACGCCGTGCTCGTCCTCGCCGTGGTCGCCGAGGCCTTCGCCGTGGTCCGAGAAGAGGGCGATCAAGGCCCGGTCGTAGAGCCCCAACCGCTCGAGGTCGGCCAGCAGCTGGCCCACCACCTGGTCCGCCGAGGCGATCTCGCCGTCGTAGGCCAGGGGATAGCGCTCCTTGAACGGCGAGGGCGGCTGGTAGGGGCTGTGCGGCTCGTAGAGATGGAAGAGCAAGAAGAACGGTTTGCCGGCGGCCTTTTCGAGCCAGGGCTCGACGAGCGAGAGCGTCTGCCGCCCCGGGCGCTGGAGGCCACCGAGGCCGGTGCCGCTCACGAACTCGATCGAGTCCTCGAAGAAGTCGAAGTCGTGGGCGAGGCCGGTCTTGCCGCGCAGCACGAAAGCCGAGACTCCGGCGCCGGTCTGGTAGCCGAGCTTCTTGAGCAGGTGCGGGAGGTACGGCACCCGGCCGGCGTCCACGCCCCGGGTGTCGAGCAGGTAGCCCACGTTGTCCCGCACGCCGCTCGCCGCCGGCAAGAGGCCGGTGAGCAGCGAAGTATGGGAAGGCAGAGTGAGCGGCACGTGCGAGTAGGCCCGCTCGAACACCAGGCCCTGCTCGGCCAGCTTCGAGATGGCCGGCGTTTCCACGCGAGTGTAGCCGTAGGCGGGAAGGTGGTCCGAGCGCAGGGTGTCGATCGAGATGAAGATGATCGGCGTGCCGGCCGGCAGGCGGAGATCCTCCGCCGGCTTGCCACTGCCCGCGCAGGCTGCGAGCAGCAAGCCGGCGAGCGGCAGCAAGCGCCTCACCCCTTCGCCCTCAGCTGGCCGAGCAGGCCCTGAGCCTCGCGGATGTCCGGGCCGTAGCGATCCCGCGGGGCGCTGGCGATGAACTGCTCCAGAGCCTTTCGAGCCTGGGCGGTGCGCCCGTGCTCGGCTGCCTTGAAGCCAAGGTTGAAGAGAGCGTCGTAGAGTTTGGGGTCGAGCTCCACGGCTTTCGCCCAGGCATCGAGGGCCGGCTCGGGCTGCCCCAGGCGGTAGAGCGCCACGCCGAGGTTGTTCCAGGACAGGGGCAGGCCCGGGTTGAGCTCAAGGGCCTTCTTCGATTGGTCTCTCGCCTCCAGCCAGCGGCCTTGGCGCAGCGCCACCAGGCCGAGGTTCTCGTAGGTCTTCGGCTGCTCGGGATCGGCCGCCAGGAGCTTCGCGAGGGTTTCCCGGGCCGCCTCCTGCTGGCCCGCTTCAGAAAGCGTTTGGGCGAGCGCGTTGCCGGCCTCGAGGTTGCCGTGGCCGGCCGGCCCCTCGAGCACTTCGATCGCCTCCTGGGCCCGGCCCAGCTCGGCCAGCGAGAGGCCCAGCTGCACCAGCAGGCTCTCGGTGGCCCGGCCGCCCTTGCGGGCCTCCTGCATCAACTTCACAGCCGCCGCGGTATCGCCCTTCTCGAGCAGGGCCTGGGCCAGGAGGGAATAGCCGAGCGGCATCTCCGGGCGCTCCTTGACCACCTCTTCCCCGAGCTTCACGGCCTCCTCGAGCCTGCCCCGGGAGTAGAGGTCCACGAGGTCGTGGATCTTGCGGTCGAGGTCGACCAGCCGCTTGGGATCGTCTTTCACGTCGAAGCTCGGCTTGGTGCTCGCCGTGCTGGTGATGTAGCCCAGCGCCGCGAGCCGCCTCGCTTCCTCCTCCGAGATCGCCCCCCGCGGCGGCGGCCACTCGGACTCGGTGGGCAACGAGCGCAGCAGCGTCGCTGCCAGGCGCCGCTCGGCGTCGAAAAGGTTGCTGGCCTCGCGAGGGTCGCGCGGCAGATCGTAAAGCTCCGGCAACGGAAGCAAGATCGCCTTCTTGCCGTCCCGGATCACCCCTCGGAGCGGCGCCCAGCCGCGATTCAAGCTGGCCGAGAGGGATTCGAAGTAGGAATCCGCCGCAAGGCCGCTGGGCGCCGGTCCCAGCAGGGAGGCCCCGGGCAGCCGCGAAGCCCCGGCCGTGGGCGGCTTGACGCCGGCCGCGCCGAGCAGAGTGGGCAGAATGTCCACATGTCGGGCCGGCCGGGGGTCCCGCCCCGGGGGCACCCCCACTCCCCAGAGCAGGAGTGGCACGTGGAGGGTGGGCTCGTAGGCGAAGAGGCCGTGGGTGAGCTCGCCGTGCTCGCCCAACCCTTCGCCGTGGTCGCCGGTGACCACGATCAGCGCCGGCGGCTCCTTGCCCTCGAGGTGCGGCGAAAGCAGCGGCGCCAGGAAGGAATCCGCGGCCGCTACATCGCCCAGGTAGGGCTCCTTGGCGAACTTGCTGGCGAAAGGCTCCGGCGGATCGTAGGGCGCATGGGGATCGAAGAGATGCACCCAGAGGAAGCGGCGGCTGCCCTTCTGCTGCTGCCACCAGGCGAGGGCCAGGCGCACCACCTCGTCCCCCCGGCGCTCGGGCAGCACGAACTCGGTGGGTCTCGAGCCTTTCGGGAAGCGATCGTCGTAGACGTCGAAGCCGCGGTCCAGGCCGAACTCCGAGTCCAGGGGGTAGGCGCCCACGAAGGCAGCGGTCTTGTAGCCGGCGGCCTTCAGGTAAGTGGCCAGAGTGGGAACGTCACGCCGCAGCTTGAAGCCGCTGTTCTCCCGCACGCCGTGCTGGTAGGGGTAGAGGCCGGTGAGGATGTTGGTGTGGGAGGGCAGGGTGATGACGTTGTGGGCGTGGGCGTTGTCGAACACCCGCCCTTTGGCGGCCAGCCTGTCCAGGTTGGGGGTGGTACCGGGGTGGACTCCCGCGAAGCTCGGAGCGTCCGCCCGGAGGGTGTCGATGGTGATCAGGATCAGATCCGGAGGCGCCGCCGGCGGGCCCTCGGCCAGACCGGCCCTCGAGCAACCCACCAAGCCGAACACCGAAGCCAGCAGCAGGGCGGGCCAGCGCAGAAGAGCTCTCGCCATCGCCCAAGAGCATACCCGAGGCGGAGCGCCGCTCTTGAGGCCAGACTCGAGTGTGCCTACAATGTGATCACGCCGGGAGAAGAGAGATGAGAACCCACATCGTCCGTATCGGCAACTCGCAGGGAGTCCGCATCCCCAAGACCCTTCTCGAGCAGACCGGCCTCCGCGGCGCGGTCGAGATCTCGGTTCGTAACCACTCCTTGGTGATCGAGCCCGTCCGCTTGCCACGGGCCGGCTGGGAGGCTTCGTTTCGCGAGATGGCACGAAAGGGGGACGACCGCCTCCTGGAGGGAGAGGCCCAGGTTTCCAACTCTTTCGATGACGAGGAGTGGGAGTGGAAGTAAGGCGCTTCGACGTGTTCCTGGTCGGCCTCGATCCGACGATCGGCAGCGAGATCCAGAAGTCCAGGCCGTGCCTGGTGATCTCTCCGGACGAGATGAACCGCCCTCTGCGCACGGTGATCATCGCTCCGATGACCACCGCGAGCCGACCCTATCCCAGTCGCGTACCCTGTCTTTTCGACGGCAAGCAGGGGCAGATCATCCTCGACCAGATTCGCACCGTGGACAAGGCTCGTCTCCTTCGGCGCCTGGGTTCCCTCGACTCCGAGGAGGCAGCGGCAGTCCTCGGCGTGCTCCGCGAGCTCTTCGCGCCCTGAAGCCCGCAGTAACCTCCCACAAGCAAAAAGCGCCGGGGTCGCCCCCGGCGCTTCCACTTCGAACCCTCAGTGGGCGCTAGTTGTAGCGCACGATCAGGCCCACTCGGAACACCCGCGGCGAGAGCCGCTCGTCGATCTGGTTGTAGCGGCCCAATCGGGCATCCACTTCACGCTGCAGAACCGGATCGTTGTTGGTCAAGTTGAAACCGTCGATCGACAGCTGCAACTTGGTGGCGCCGAAGGTGAAGTCCTTGCCCAGGTGGGCGTCGAGCGTGATCACGTTGGGGTTGCGGAAATCGTCCAGGTTGCGCGACAGCTGAACGGTGCGCCCACCGAGGGCGCCGCCGCTCACCCGGCTGCGCAGCGGCGGGCGCGGATAGCCTTGTCGGCCGGTCAGGGACAGGCCGACATCGAAGCCCCAGGGCCGCGACGGCGCCACCTGGTAGAGGCCGTTTAGGTTGAAGTTCCACTTGCTACCGGTGAACACGCTGGTCTTGTTGCCGCCCGAGCGCTCCACGTAGACGTCGTCCGAATCCGAGAAGAAGAGGCCGTCGTTGACCACATCTGTTGGGTCGTCGTAGCGGCGGAACTCGGGCCCGATATCCCACTTCCAGTCCGAGTAGGTGAAGTGCCCTCGGGCCGACCAGTTGTTGGCCAGGCGGCGCTGGAAGTACACGGAGAGGCCGGTGTACTTCGTCTTGCGGTCGCCGTTGGTCAAGAGCGAGCCGCCGGTGGGCGAGAGATCATCGCGCAGCACGTAGATCGGAATCGCCACCTGGGTGCCGTTGGGCAGCCTGGCCACCAGGGGATCCGGCTGGCCGGCATCGTTGGTGCGCAGCACGTAGTCGTCCCGCGTGGCGAGCCGGGTGGTCCCGGTGCCGTCGACGATGAAGGGCCGCTGCTCGGCGATGTCGCGGGTCTGGCGCAGGGTGAGGGTGCCGCCGACCATGAAGTTGGCGCCGATGCCCTGCTCCAGGCTGAAGGTCAGCTCGTCGCTGGTCGCCGGCTTCAAGTCCTTGTCATTGACGTTCGGGGTGGTGAGCGCCCCGGGGTTCGCCGGGTCGAAGCCGTACGGGTAGTAGAACGACAGCGAGCTGCGCTCGGCGTCGTCGAGCAGCAAGTTGCCGTTGGCGTCGGTGAAGTAGAAGTAGGCGTAGCTGTAGCCGCCGGTGGGGTTCACGCGGAAGATCTGCGGGTTTTGGCCCAGCTGTTCGGCGTACTGCGAGAAAGTGCCGCGGATCAGCGTGTTGCGCTTCTCACCGGCCGCGTAGGTGACGCCCAGGCGGGGCACGATGGTGCTCCACTCGAAGCCACCGGCGTCGTTGCCGCTGAAGCTCAAGGGCGGCAGGTAGTTGACGCCATTGGCCGGGTCCGTGGCCTGAGCGTTGCCGGCGTTGGTAGTGGCCTTGTTCTTGCCAGACTGCTTGTCCCAGCGCAAGCCGGCCGAGATCGTCCAGCGGTCGAGGGAGATCGAGTCCTGAGCCCACAGCGAGGTGTACTCGCTGCTCGCCGCCACGGTGCGGTCGCGGGGGAAGATCACCAGCTGCGTGGCTCCCGCCTCCTGAGCGCTGATCGCCACGGTGCGGCGGCCTTTCGGCCAGATCGTGCCGGACTCGTTGTCCTGGGTCCGGTAGCTGCCGCCGAACTTGAGCTCGTGGGTGCTCGAGCCAGCGGTGAGGAAGTAGTGGGTATCAATACGGCCCTGGTCGATCACCGCGTGCTGGTCGAAATCGAAGGTACTGCCGTGCCGCACGCCGTCCGGATCGTCGTAGACATCGGCGTTGAGACCGCCCTTGGGGGTCAAGGTGAACTTGCCGTCGCTGCGCGAGGCGAGCACGTTGACCACCCAATCCGAGCTCGGCAGCCAGGAGACCTCGGCCTTGTAGGTGTCGGTCGGCGTGGTCTGGTCGAGGGTGGCCTCGGGGGCACGGGTGGGGCCGGCGCCGCGGCCGAACTTCAGCTTGTTGTTGGTCCAGAAGTGGAGCACGCCGGAGAGGTTCTGCGAGCCGGCGAAGTTGAGCTTGAAGTTGTAGTCCTTGAGCTTGGTGCGGTCCAGCTGCTGGCCGCCGCCGGCCGAGGGCACCAGGTTGCGGATGTCGCTCTCGCCCCACGAGCCCCACAGCCAGAGGTGGTCCTTGTAGAGCGGACCGCCGATGTCGAGTCCGTACTCGGAGACACTGTCGATCTCGTTGCCGTTGGCCAGCGAGGGCGAGGACTGCAGGCTGCCGTCGGTGCGCAGATAGCGAGCGTTGCCGCGGATCTGGTTGGTGCCGCGCTTGGTCACCTGGTTCAAGGTGACACCGGCGGTGGCCACGGTGACGTCCGTGGACGAAACCGTGAACTGCACCTCCTCGAAGGCGCCGAAGTCGTAGTAGACGAACGAGCCGCCCACCGCGTTCATGTCGGTCAGGATCACGCCGTCCACGGCGAAGGTGTTCTCGCGACCGCCCGAGCCTGCGCCCAGGAAGTTCGACTGCTGGCCGCTCTCGTTGCCGCCGACGTTGATACGGTCCACCTGCACGCCCGGGGCCTGCGACAGCAAGGACCACGGATCTCGCGCCGTGGGCAGCTTGTTGAGCTCCTCGGGAGTGACCACCGAGCCCCGGTTCTGGCGGTGCTCGTCGAGCAGCGGGGCCTCCCCGGTCACGGTCAGCGTCTCGGAGAGCTGCGGGGTGAGCTTCACCTCTAGATTCACCCGGCCGCCCAGGGTGACCGCGACGTCCGACATGTCGACCGTGGAGAAGCCCGAGAGCTCAGCCCGCACCTGGTAGGTGCCGGGCGAGAGGTTGAGGAAGCGGAACTGCCCCTTTTCGTCCGTCACCTGCACCAGCGAGCCAGCGGCTCCGGTGGCGGTCACGGTCACACCTGGCAACGCCTGGCCGTCCGCGTCCGTGACGGTGCCATAGAGGTTGCCGTACTGCAGCTGGGCCCCGGCCGGCAGGGCCAAGAGGCCTGCCAACAGGGCTACACCCAGCACGCTTCCGAGCCAACGTTTCATTCCTTCTGCTCCTTTCCTCGCCATCGAAGCTCTGTTCCACGACGTGACCGGCTCGCTGGGCGCTCTGGCATGATCACCACACGCAGCCGAGGCCCGCCAGTTGTGACGAAATCGCACCAACATCTTAGCGCAACCCTCACAGGCTTGCGCCCGGAATCCCGGCACTATCTTCCCTGCTGGCTCCCTCTCCGACCTCGCGAGGCCGAGGCCGTCCGCTCACAGCCGGAGAGCCAGGCGCACCATGTCGTGGGAGCCGCCTTCAGCGTCCACGCCGTAGGCCTGGTAGAGCTCCTGGGTGAAGCCCAGGCCGGAGAGCGTGGTCACGGCGTCGGCCTCGAGGTCCGCGGCGAGCAGGCACGTGAGGTGGCGCAAGCCCTGTTCCCGGGCGATCGACATGAACGTGTTCACCAGGGCCGTGCCCAGGCCGGCGCCCCGATAGGCGGGATCGATCAGCCACTTGATGCGGCCCGCCAGGCGCAGCGGGCCGCGGTCCCGGCGGTGCAGGGTAGCGTCGGCCACGATCCGGTTGCCGTCCCAGGCGAGCAGCGGCAGCACTTTCGAGTAGTCGAGATGACGGCCCCAGCCGGCCACCACTTCCGGATCGTCAATGTTCTCCCAGGCGAAACGCCGGACGTCCGTCGGCAGGCTGTGGAAGAACCGATACAGAGCTTCGCAGTCTTTCTCGGTGAAGAGGCGGATCAGGACGCGGCGCCCATCGCGGAGAACCGCCTCCATGGGAAATCGATGCGGCATGGAACCCCCCAGAGACAAAAGCCCAAGAGCTGAATTCGGCATCCGAGCGAACGCCCACCAGGAACGGCGTTGGCAGCCGCCCTGGGTTCGGCTCGGCGAAGAACGTGGCGGGATGCTAGCACACGGATTCTCGCCGCCGGGACCGGGGCAGGCCGATCGCTCGGGGCTGGATCTCGATATAGTGAATATTGTACAATCAATATTATGCTTGATCGTACGGGCTTTCGCCTTCTCCGCGTGGCCGCCTGGCAACGCGCGCTGCCGCTCGTCGGCCTGATCTCGGCGCTCCCCCTCGCAGCCTCCACTCCGCGCGAGCCGACCCTCTCCGAGCTGGTGGAGCGCAACGCCGCCGCCATGGGAGGCAAGGCGGCCGTGGAGGCGGTGAGCAGCATCGAGATCGACCTCCACCTGGTGCAAGTGGATTTCGAGGGCGACGCCTTGTGGCGGCTCGACCGCACGGGCCACGCCCGGGTGGACCTCCTGGTGGACGGCCAGCGAGTGCTCACCGAGACGCGCGACGGCCTGCGCGGCTGGCAGTGGCCCCTGGGAGCCGCTCAGGCCGACGAAGCCTCCACCGACACCCTGCGGCACCTCGGCCGCATGGCCCTCTACCCGAACCAGCTGTTCGGCCTGCACGAGCTCGCCCGCCGAGGAGGCCGCCTGGAGCTCAAAGACTTCGAGGAGGTCGGCGGCAAGCGCTTCCCGGTGGTCCAGTGCACCCTGCCGGATGGCTACGTGGGGCTCTACTACCTCGATCCCGCCTCGTTTCTGATCACCCGCGCCCGCGAGCTCCGGAAGTTCCGCCCGGAGCGCGACGTGGCGCCGCGCTGGCTGGAGACCTCGTTCAGCGATTTCCGCGCGGTGGGGGGCACGCGGCGGCCTTTCGCCTTCTCGCTCAAGGATGTGGCGTCCGGGGTCCTGCTCCAGCTCGCCACGGTGAAATCCGTCCTGATCAACCCGGCCTTCGACTCCGAGCTCTTCGCCCGCCCGTAGCGCGCGAGCGGCTCGGAGCCATAGCTCTGCGGCAGTCGCTTCGAGAAAAGTTCCGGGGTAAGCTTCGCGCCCTGTGTCGAAGATCGAGATTCTCGCCACTCTCTTCGGCGTCGCGGCGGTCTGGTTGACGGTGAAGCGGCATATCGCCTGCTGGCCGGCGAGCTTGCTGCAGGTCTCTCTCTACGTCTACGTCTTCTTCCAGGCCAAGCTCTACTCGGATATGGGCCTGCACGTGATCTACGTGGTCCTGGCCCTTTACGGCTGGTTCAACTGGAGCCGCAAGAAGGAAGAGCAGGGCGAGCTCACGGTGGTGGAGCTCAGCCCCAGAGCGCTCGCCGCCTGGTGCGGTGTGTCGGCGCTGGGGGCCGGAACGCTCGGCTGGCTGCTCTCCCGCTACACCGACGCCGCCCTGCCCTACTGGGACTCGGCGATCACCTCGATGAGCCTGGTGGCACAGTGGCTCACCACCCGCAAGGTGTTGGAGAACTGGCTCTTCTGGATCGCGGTCGATGTGCTCGGCATCGGCGTCTACTACGCCAAGCAGCTCTACCCCACCACCGCGCTCTATGCCCTGTTCCTGGGCCTCGCCACCGCCGGCTACTTCGCCTGGCGCAAGGCCCCTCGCGAGCAGCCAGCGCCCGCTCCGGCCTGACGGCCGCCTACCAGCCGCTCGAGGAGCCGCCGCCGCCGAAGCTGCCGCCGCCGCCCGAGAACCCACCGCCTCCGGAGGACCAGTCGCTGCCCCCCGAGCTGCCGACGCTCCAGCCAGAGCCGCCCCAGCCGCTGCCGGACGACCACCGCCAGCCACCGCCCCCTCGGCCGGGTGGCCGCCGCGACGAGGTCAGGAGGAAGATCACCAAGAACACCAGCAAGACCAGCACGGGAGCGGTGATGAAAACACCTCGGCCGCTCGGCGCTTTCGGCTCCGGCAACGGCTCGCCGCGGACGAGCTTGTCCACCGCCTCGATGCCGGCCTCGATGCCGCCACCGAAATCCCCCTCGCGGAACCGCGGCCGGACGATCTCGTCCAAGATGCGGTGGGCGATGGCGTCCGGAATCGCGCCTTCCAGGCCGTAGCCCACTTCCAGGCGCATCTTGCGGTCGTCTCTGGCCACCAGGAGCAGCACACCGTCGTTGGTCTTGGCGCGGCCGAGCTTCCAGGTCTCGGCCACCCGGTGGCTGTAGTCGGCCAGATCCTCGCCTTCCAGGCTGGCGATGGTGAGCACCGCCACCTGGCTGCCCTTGGCCTCCTCGAGCGCCGCCAACCGGGCGTCGATCCGCGCGCGGGCGTCGGACGACAACAGACCCGCTTCGTCCACCACGCGGCCCGAAAGGTAGGGAATCTCCCGGGCCGAGGCCCCCGAGGCCGAGAGCATCAGGGCGCCGGCCGTGCCGACGAGGGCCAGGAGGCAGGAGCGCAGCCTACTCATCGCGCAGCCTCGGCTGGCTCGGCAGCTCGTCGCGATCGTCCACCCGCCGCTCCACGCCGTAGCGGGCGAGCAGATCCCCCGCCTGTTCCACCGCCGCCTGGAGCGCCTCGGCCGCTCGGCCTCGGCCTGCTCCCCGGGCGAGCCCTCCTGCCAGGGCATCCCATTCCTGCTGGGCCACCCGGGCGGCGATGCCTTGATCCGCCAGGACCAGCGCCCGGCGCTCGAGGAGAGCGAGGAAGATCAGCACCCCGGTGCGATCCACCGTGGCGAAGACCTGCTCTTCGAGGAAGGCCTGGGTGGCGCGCTGGGAAACGCGGCGGAGCTGGGTGGCACGCGGGGTGAGCCAGCACCTCAGGGGGTAGGAGGCTTGGGCGAGCAGATAGCCCGCAGCGAGACCGAGAAGCACCGGCAGGGTGATCCAGGCCAAGCCCCAGCCGCCCCAGACCTCGCCCAGCTCGTGGAGCAGCCCGGCCAGGGCCGCGCTCAGCAGGGCCCCGAGCGCGGCGGCTTTCCAGCATGCCTCGTGGTAGTCGCTCGCCCGGCCCACCACGTAGGCCACGATCTCGCCGCCGCTCTTCTCTTCGGCGGCGAGGGTGGCGCGATGGATGGCCTCCAGCGCTTCGGGCGGGAAAAACCTGCGGACGTTCATCGGCCTTCGGCCTAGAACTGGACCTTGGGAGGAGTCTCGGAACCTGGCTTGGCCTGGAAGTAGGGCTTCTCCTGGAAGCCGAGCAGATTGGCGATCAGCACCAGCGGGAAGCGCCGGCGGGCGGTGTTGAAGGCCTGGGCGGCATCGTTGAACTTGGCCCGCTCGACGGTGATGCGGTTCTCGGTGCCCTCGAGCTGCGCCTGGAGGTCGCGGAACCCGGCCGTAGCGGTCAGCTGGGGGTAGGCCTCGGAAACCACCAGCAAGCGGGAGATCGCCGAGGAGAGGCCGTCCTGGGCCTGCTGGAACTGGCCGAGCTGCTGGGCGTTGGGCACGCCGTTGAAGTTCACCTGGCCCACCTTGGCCCGGGCCTCGACCACCGCCTCCAGGGTGCCGCGCTCGAAGTTGGCGGCGCCCTTGACGGTTTCGACCAGGTTGGGCACCAGGTCGTTGCGCCGCTGATAGACGTTCTCCACCTGGCTCCAGGCCTGCTTGGTGGCCTCTTCCAGGCTCACCAGGCCGTTGTAGCCGCCCATCACCCAGAGGCCGAGCACCAAGAGAACCGCCACCACGACCCCGCAACCGATCAACCCTTTGCTCATGACCAGAGACCCTCCTTGGCCCCTGAGCGCGCGATCCGGCCCAAACCGAGTGCCGGAAGACCGCTCCTTGCCGAGTTCCTTCCGGGCAGTATATCGCCCGGCCAAGATACGCCATCCACCCCCGCCTATTCCCGGCCGGAAGCTTCGACCGGGCGAGGGGATTAGACTTCTCCCCGCCGTGAAGCCCACTCCGAGGACTCGCGCCGCCCTCGCCTGGCCGGCGACGCCGCTGGCACTGGCCGCGGTGACCCTGGCTTGCCGGCTGAGCGGCGCCAACTCCACCACGGTCGGCTTCGCCTTCCTCATCACCGTGCTGATCCTCGCCAGCTGGGGCGGCTGGGTGGTGGGCGCCGCGGCCTCGGTGGCGGCGATGCTCTGCTTCAACTTCTTCTTCCTGCCGCCGCTCGGCACGCTCACCATCGCCGAGCCCTCGAATTGGGTGGCGCTGCTGGCCTTCCTCTCCGCCTCCACCCTGGCCAGCCGGCTGGTGGCCACCGCCCGCCGCCAGGCCGCCCAGGCCCGCGAGCGGCGGCGGGAGGTGGAGATCCTCTACGAGCTCTGCTTCAGCCTGTTCACGGTGCGCCAGGAGGCCGGCGCCCACGCCGAGGCGACCGCCATCACCCTGAGGGCGATCGGCGCCGAGGCCGGCCGGCTCTACCTGGCCGGCTCGGCGGGCCCCGCGCTGGAGGGCGGCGGCCCGATCGCCGAGGTCGAGCCGGCCTCGCAGGAGCGTGCCCTCGGCCGGCACGAGCTGGTGCTCGAGCCCTTGGCCGGGGGTGGCAGACGAGCTCTGATCCCCCTGCTGGTGGGCACCAGCGCGAGCGGCGTGCTGGTGGCCGAAGGAGTGCTCGCCGGCCCGGCGGTGCTGGCGCCGGCCGGTCGGTTGTTGGCCCTGGCCCTGGAACGCGAGCGCTTGCTCGCCGAGGGTGCGTTTCTCGCCGCCGTGGCCGAAAGCGAGCACCTGAAGACGGCCTTGCTGCGCGCGGTGTCGCACGACCTCCGCACTCCGCTCACCGCCATGCGGCTCGAGATCGAGAACCTCGAGCGGCACCTCTCGGACCGCGCCGACCTTCGCGACAGCGTGGCCGGCCTGGCCCTGGAGCAAGGTCGGCTGGCGCGCCGGATCGACAACCTCCTGGCCCTGGCTCGACTGGAGGCCGGCCTGGCCAGGCCCCGGCCCGAGCCGGTGCCGGCCGGGGAGCTGTTCCGGGGCGCTCGGGAGAGCCTCTCGGCCTTGCTGGCGGCGCGCACCTTGGAGGTGAGCGTCGAGCTCCATTGCCCGGAGCTTCTGGTAGACCCCACGCTGATCCTCGAGGCCCTGGTGAATCTGCTCGAGAACGCAGCTCGGGCGGCGCCGGAGCGCGAGCCTCTGGGCCTGGCGGCGGAGCGGGATCCCGACTCTGCCAGCCGCATTCGCCTGGAGGTGCGGGATCGCGGCCCAGGTGTTCCGGCGGGGATCCGGCGCCTGTTCGGCGGTTCAGGGCTCGACTTCGGCCCCGGTTCGGGAAACGGAGGGGACCGCGCCTCGGGCGGTCTGGGCCTGCGCATCGCCCAGAGCTTCGCCACGGCCTGCGGCGGCTCGCTGGCGCTCCTGGAGCGCAGCGGCGGCGGCACCGTGGCACGCCTCAGCCTGCCGGCCGCCGCCGAGCCGCTGGAGCTCACGGCATGAGCCGCTCCGCGCCGCGGGTGCTGGTGGTGGACGACGATCCGTCGATCCGCCAGCTGCTCGCCCGTGAGCTCGCCCTGGCCGGCTACGACGCCCTTCCCGCCGCAGACGGCGAGGAGGCCCGGAGCCTCTTCGTCGAGCAATCCCCCGACCTGGTGATCACCGATCTCGCCATGCCCCGCATGGACGGCTTCGGCCTCCTGGCGGCGATTCGCGCCGTGGACCAGACGCCGGTGATCGTGCTCTCGGTGCGCGCCGAGGAGGACGACAAAGTGCGCGCTCTCGAACTCGGGGCCGACGACTACGTCACCAAGCCGTTCTCGGCCAGGGAGCTCCTCGCCCGGGTGCGCACCCAGCTGCGCCGGGGTGGCGCGAGCCCCCGCGAGGTGCTGCGCTTTCCGGGCCTCGAGATCGACCTCGGCCGCCGCCTGGTGCTGCAGGACGGGCGCGAGGTGCGCCTCACCCCCACCGAGCTCGCCATCCTCGAGCTCTTGGCCAGCCGGGCCGGGCGGCCGGTCACCCTGCGCCAGATCATCGCCTTCGCCTGGAAGGGCGCCCCGGCCACCACCACGGACACCGTGCGGGTCCACGTGGGGGCGCTGCGCCGCAAGCTCGAGCCGGACCCGGCCAACCCTCGCTACATCGCCACCGAGCCCTGGGTGGGCTATCGCTTCCTGGCCGAGCCCGAGTAGCCCCCCCTTTCGAAAGTCTTTGCCCCTTCTTGCCGCCGGCTTTCGAGCCGGCTGCGGACTCCTTGCCCCGCCGGGAGCCAAGATCCCTGCCATGGCCGCCTGCTTCGGGCGGCCGGGAGGTGGATGGTGGATGTCCTGATGGTTGCCGGAGTGCTGGCCTTCTTCGCCCTCTCCGCGCGTTTCGTCGATGCCTGTTCCTCGCTCTTGCCGGAGGCCCGGCGATGAGCGCTCTCTATGCCCTCGCCCTGCTCCTGTCGCTCGCGCTCGCGATCTACCTGATCGCCGCCCTGCTCTACCCGGAGCGCTTCGAATGACCGCCAACAGCCTTCTCCAGCTCGCGCTCTACCCTCTCATCCTGGTGGCGGCCGCCTGGCCTCTGGGGCTCTACATGGCCAAGGTCTACCAGCAGCAGCCCACGGGGCCGCGGCGCTGGCTCGCTCCGCTCGAGAACCGGCTCTATCGCCTGGCCGGAGTGGTGCCCGAAGCCGAAATGAGCTGGCAGGCCTACGCCAAGGCCCTGCTGCTCTTCTCCGCCGTGGGCGTGCTCGCCCTCTACGCCCTCGAGCGCTGCCAGGGGCTGCTGCCGGCCAATCCTCAGGGCCTCGGCGCCGTGGCTCCGGACCTCGCCTTGAACACGGCGGTCTCCTTCGTCACCAACACCAACTGGCAGGCCTACGCCGGCGAGAGTGCCCAGAGCTACCTGAGCCAGATGCTCGGCCTCGCGGTGCAGAACTTCCTCTCGGCGGCTTCGGGCATGGCGGTGCTGGTGGCCCTGGTGCGGGGGCTGAGTCGCCGCTGCCAGGCCACGGTGGGCAACTTCTGGGTGGACCTCACCCGCTCGGTGCTCTACATCCTGCTGCCGCTCAGTCTGGTGCTCGCTCTCGTCCTGGTGGCGCTCGGCGTGCCGCAGACCTTCGCTGCCTACCCGAGCGTGGCGCCCCTCGAGGCCACCCAAGCCGGAGGCGCCGATTCCGGCCCACAGCTGCTGGCCCTCGGGCCGGTCGCTTCGCAAGCCGCCATCCAGCACCTCGGCACCAACGGCGGCGGCTTCTTCAACACCAACTCGGCCCATCCGTTCGAGAACCCGACCGGTCTGTCCGGCTTCGTCGAGCTGTGGGCGATCCTTGCGATTCCGCTGGCGATGGCCGTCGCCTACGGCCATCTCATCGGCTCCCGGAAGCAGGCCCGAGTTCTGTTGCTGGTGATGGCGGGCTTCTGGGTGGCGTTCAGCATGTTCGCCGTGTTCGCCGAGCAGGGCGGTAACTCGAAGCTGGACATGCTGGGCGGGACCCAGGCGCAGTCCAGCCAACAGGTCGGCGGCAACATGGAGGGCAAGGACATCCGCTTCGGACCCTCGGCCTGCGGCCTCTGGGCGGGCAGCACGACGGGCACGTCCAACGGGTCGGTCAACTGCATGCACGACAGCTTCACGCCCTCGGGCGGGATGATGCCGATGATCCACATGATGCTCGGCGAGATCTCGCCCGGCGGTGTCGGCGTCGGCCTGATCGGCATCCTCCACTACGCACTGCTGGCCGTGTTCATCGCCGGGCTGATGGTCGGTCGAACGCCCGAGTACCTGGGCAAGAAGATCCAGGCAGCCGAGATGAAGCTGGTGGTGCTCTACATCATCGCCATGCCGTTGGCGCTGCTGGTGTTCGCCGCCGCGAGCACGACGATCGGCTCGGTGAAGAGCGGTCTGCAGAC
>CALMKX010000257.1 GCA_937867335.1 uncultured Acidobacteriota bacterium | reverse complement strand
CGGCCAGCCGCGCGGCCACCGCCGGCTCGAGCGGCGCCGGGGCCAGGAGCTCGGCGCCGTCCTCCAGGTACTTGTCGGCGTAATCGTAGAACTCGTTGCCGGGAACGATCTCCCCCACCGCCGAAGCCTCGAGGGGCCGGCCGCCGAGCACCGCGCACTCGAGCTCGCGGCCGGAGATGCCCTGCTCCACCAGCACGGTGTCGTCGAAGCGCAGGGCGAAGGCGAGGGCCTCGGCGAGCTCGGAGCGGTCCGGCACTTTGGCCACCCCCACGCTCGAGCCGCCCACGCTCGGCTTGACGAAGAGCGGCCAGCCGAGCGCCTCGCAGGCCGCCAGGCAGCCTTCGGTGTCGGCTTCCACCTCCTGCCGGCGAAACGCCCGGTAGGGCACCACCGGCACGCCGGCCGCGGAGAGCACCCGCTTGGCGGCGAGCTTGTCCATGGCCAGCGCGCTCGCCGTCACGCCGCAGCCCACGTAGGGCAGGTCGAGCATCTCGAACAGGCCCTGGAGGGTGCCGTCCTCGCCCCAGGTACCGTGGATGATGGGAAAGACGGCGTCGACCGGCGAGTCCACCAGCACGCCCAGGGTCGAGCGGATCGGCCGGCCCAGGGGCTCGAGAGCGTCCAGCCGGCCTTCGAGGGCGGCCCGGCCGGCCTCGGGCGGCAACCAGCAACCATCCTGGGCCACCGCCAGAGGAACCACCTCATGGCCGGCCTCGGCAAGCCCTCGCGCCACCGTCCGCGCGGAGGTCACCGAAACCCGATGCTCGACACTCCGCCCGCCGAAAACCAGCCCGACTCTCATGCCCCCCTTCTATCACGTCAGGTCGACGTAGCGGACCCGGTCCACCTCCGGCAGTGCGGCGAGCTGCTCGAGCACCTTGGCGGCGGGCTCCTGGTCCAGCTGCAGGATGGCCATCGCCCGCTTGTCGACCTCGTGGCGCCCGAGGTGGATGCCGGCGATGTTGACGCCGGCCGCGCCCAGGGCCGAGCCCAGCTTGCCTACCACGCCGGGAACGTCCTGGTTCTCCAACCAGAGCAGCCGCCCTTCCGGCCGGAACTCCAGCCGGTAGTCGCCGATGCCCACCACCCGCGGATCCCGCTCGCCTACCAGGGCGCCCGAGAGCTCCACCGTTCCTCCCGGCCCGCCGAGCGAGACCCTCACCAGGTGCGGGTAGTCGCTGCTGCCGCTGTGCAGAGCGCAGACCACCGAGATGCCGCGGTCCTTAGCCAGCCGCTCGGCATTGACGTAGTTCACTCCATCGCCCAGGAACGGCTCGAGAGCCCCCTTGAGCGAGGCGACAGTGAGCGCCGTGCGCAGACCTTCGTCGAGGCCCCAGAGGTCCAGTCGCAGCTCCGAGAGGCTGCCGCCGCTCATCAGGCTGGCCAGCCGGCCCAGCCGCTCGCCGAGCTTCAGGTAGGGCTCGCCGCTCTTGCCGGCCGGGCGGAACGGCAGGTTCACCGCCGCCGCCGGCAGCGAGCCTTCGAGCGCTGCCGCCAGCATCTTGGCGGTTTCGATCGCGATGCGCTCCTGGGCCTCGGCGGTCTGGGCGCCGATGTGGGGAGTCGCCACCACTTTGGGATGCTTGGCGAGGTCGAAGTTGGTGGGCGGCTCTTCGGCGAAGACGTCCACTCCCGCCCCGGCGATGTGCCCGGCGTCGAGCGCCGCCACCAGGGCCGCCTCATCGACGATGCCACCACGGGCGCAGTTGATCAGGTAGGCCCCCTGCTTCATCGCCGCCAGCCGGCCGGCCGAGAGCAGGTTGCGGGTTTCCGGGGTGATCGGCGTGTGGAGGGTGACGATGTCGCTCGCCGCCAGGAGATCGGCGAGCTCCATCGGCTTCACCCCCAGGCGCTCGGCCACCGCCGGGTCCAGGAAGGGGTCGTAGGCCACCACGTTCATCTCGAACGCCTTGGCCCGAGCCGCCACGCCCTGGCCGATGCGCCCGAAGCCGATCACCCCGAGCGTCTTGCCGAAGACCTCCGAGCCGGTGTAGCTCTTGCGGTCCCACTCGCCCCGCTTCATCGAGGCGTCGGCTGCGGGCACTTTGCGCAGCAGGGAGAAGATCAATGCGAAGGTGTGCTCGGTGGCCGAGAGCAGGTTGGCCGTGGGGGCGTTGACCACCAGCACGCCGAGCTCGGTGGCGGTGGGTACGTCCACGTTGTCGACGCCGATGCCGGCCCGGCCCACCACCTTGAGCTTCTTGCCGGCCCGCAGCAGCTCGGCCGTGACCTTGGTGGCGCTGCGCACCACGATGGCGTCGTAGTCGGCCACCAGCTGGCTCAGCCGGGGGCGATCAGCCGCAGCCAGCACGGTGACCGCGTTGCCGGCCTCGCGCAGCAGCGACAGGCCGGACTCTTCGAGGGAATCACAGATGAGAATACTATGCATGACGATCTGCTCCTGATTCGGTAGGGTTGGATCTGCTGGGAAACCTCTCGCTCTCGCGTGGGCTCAGTGGCCCAGGATCGAGTGGATGCTCGAGAACAGCGCTTCGAGATCCGTGGGCTGAACCTCGCCCATGTGGCCGATGCGGAACGTGGACTCCTTCCACTCGCCGTAGCCGCTGCCCACCGTGATCCCCTGCTCGGCCAACCGCTCCACGAGGCGCCGCGCCGGCAACTCGGCCGGCGGGCGCAGGCAGGAAACCGTGGGCGACGGCGGGCCGGACTTCGAGGCGTAGACCAGGCCGGTCTCGGCGGCGAAGCGCTCGGTCATTTGCCGCAATGTGGCATGCCGCTCGAAGCGCCGCTCCACTCCCTCCTCGGCCAGCAGACCCAGCTGGCGCTCGAGGGCGTAGAACAGCGAGACGGCGGCCGTCGTGATCGTGCTACCCGTGGTTCGGTGGTAGTCACGGTAGCGCAGAAGATCCGTGTAGAAGCCGCGGTGGGCGATCGTCGCCGCCTGCGCCGCGGCCCGCTCGGAGAAGGTGAAGGCCGTCAGCCCCGGCGGCGCCGCGAGGCCCTTCTGCACCCCGGCGAGCACCAGGTCGAGGCCCCAGGCGTCGGTCTCGACCGGCGTGCCGCCGAGCGAGGACACGGCATCCACCAGCACCAGGGTATCGCTGTGCTCGCGCACCACCCGGGCGATCTCCGCGAGCGGATTGAGCACGCCGGTCGCGGTCTCGCTGTGGGCCAGAGCCACGGCGTCGTAGCGGCCCCGGGCGAGTGCCGCGCGCACCAGGTCCGGGTCCACCGCCTCGCCCCAGGGAACGGAGAGGCGGTCCGCCTCGCGGCCCACGGCGAGCGAGATCGCGTGCCAGCGCTCCGAGAAGGCGCCGTTGGTCAAGTGCAGCACCCGCCGCGGTACCAGGGAGAGAATGGCGCTCTCCATCACCAGCGTCGCGCTGCCCACCGCCGTGTAGACCTCGCCCTCGGTGCGGAACACCTCCCGCAGCCGCTCGGCGACGCTGGCGTAAACCGCCTTGAACGAAGCCGAGCGATGCGCCACCACCGGCCCGGTGAGCGCCTCCCTCACCCAGGCGAGCACATAGCTCGGCCCGGGCAAGAAGAAGCGGATCGGCTCGCGGTGAAAGCCCGCCCGAGGCTCAGCCGGCAAAGAAAGCACCTCCAAGGCCATGCCGCATTGTGGCATCGGGGAGGGAGGGGGTCAAACGGCGGCAGCAAGGCCAGGCCATCGCCCTTACTCGAGCTCCTCCAGCCCGGGCTCGACCTCGGAGAGGAGCTCGTCGGCTTCAGGGGGGAGGGCGGTTGGCAGGCGGCTTCGGTACCCGCCGATCCAGCGTCGCCAGGCGGTCCTGGGTGCCTGTTTCGGCGGACCTGGCTGCCATTGGCGAAGGAGTTCCTGGAGCTCGGCGGGTAGCTCGGCCTGGTACGGAGCGAGCAAGCTGGCCAGGCCCTCCAGGCGGTACTCGTCTTCTCTCCCCGACCGCTTCTCGAGGGAACGAAGCCTGTCGCTTCGCGCCTTGAGGGCTGCCTGAGAAGCCTCGATCAGGAGGTGAAGCTGGCTGAAGCTCTCGAGATCGTCTGCGACCCCGGTTGTCGCAGCCCAGGCTTGCTCCGAACCGGCGAGCGGGCGGATAAACTCGGAGTCGAAGGACTGCGCTGCCACCAAGGCTCGAAGGAGCTCGCGGAGGATCTCGACGCGGAGCTGGGCCCCTGGCGGTTGCGTCTTCGCGGTCACAGCTAGGGTCGTGAGTTGACCCTCCAGCTCCCACTCGAGTTCGAGCCACGCCATCGAGCCCCCGGCACCGTCCCCGAGCAGTCGCTCGAACAGGAGCCGGGACGCCTCGTCCAGCTCGCCCCGGGTCTCGAGGATGGCCAGCAGGCGATCGAGCAGCACCCCACCCGCTCCCGGTACTTGCTGCAGTTGGACGAGGAGGCCTCTCAGGGCGGCCTCCATGGCTGCCTCATCCTTTCGACCTAGCGCCGCCGAGGCCTCGAGCACCCATGCCACCAGCTGGCGGGCATCGTCTTCAGAAAGCAGCTCCCAGAACTGGTTGAGGGTTCGCTGGCCGGCCTCCAGAGCCCTCCGGAGCTCTTCCTCCGGCCCACTGCGCGGACGGGGCAGGGGCCTCGTGGCCACGCTCTCGGCCAGCTCGGCGAAGCCCTCCTCGTCCTCCAGGGTCCAGCAGCTCTCTCGCGAGCCTCCGCCAGCCTCCCCTTCCTCACCCTCCAGCTCCAGGAGCAGCCGCAGGCCCCGTTCTCCCTGGCGTTCCAGATGGAGCCAGAAGCGCTCGCCCCGCTGCGCCGCTCTCGGTAGGCGGAGTCTCCGGGCCAGCAGGAAGCCTTCCGGGCGCACGCGTTCTGCCCCCGGCTCCGCCGTGGAGAGCTCGATCCTTACCCACTCCTGCCCTTCTACCGCGGCGCCGAGGCAGCGGGAGAAGCGCCGCCCCGGGTCGATCGGCACGCCCGCGGGGATGATCGGCGTGAACCGCCAGCAGTCCTTCCCCTGGCGGGTACGCACCCCATAGCTCCAGGTCACCGAGTTGAGCTGGTCGAGAATGAACAGCTCGCCCCGCAGCCGCTGCGCCAGGTCCCGCCTCTCTGATGGCCCGAGCGGCTCCCGGAGCAGGAACTCGAACGCCACCTCGGCCAGGCTGCGGCCTGCGGGAGACGCGTCCCAGCTCTCTTCGCCATCCAGGCAGTAGTAGGGCAGGCGCCAGGCGAAGTCCCTGAGCTCGGCGTGCCTTCCCCACTCGCTCAAGGCCCGCGCCACCACTTCCTGATGGCCGGCCCGGTAGGCTGCCCCGTCGAGCCGCCCATGGGCGAGCCCAATCAGCAGCTCCTGCAACGGGCCGCGCACGTCCATGGCTTCAGCCCGGTTTCGGCCAACTCTCCAGCACCCGCTCCGCCAGGGCCCTCATCGCCGGCGGCAGGGTCGCCTCGGCCAGGCGCGCCCGGATGTGGAAGGGCAGGTTGCGCCCCAGGGGCGTCTGGCAGTGGGGCCGGCTCGCAATGCAGGGCTCTTGGGGACAGGACCCACGCTGGCCATGCGCGATCCACCATGACTTCGCCTCGGCCGCCACCTGACGATCGAGGTAGGCGGCCAGGGCTGGCACCCGCACCAGGCCCTGCTCGTCGTGCAGGGTGCCTGGCGCGTCCGCGAGCGCCTGCTCGAGACACTGGGCGAGCACCCCGCCTCTCGTAGGGGACTCGAGCGCCAGGTAGGTGGAGGCCCCGGCGAAGATCGCCACCCGATCCGAAAGGCGCTTGGGCACCTCGGACCACGCAGGCCAGGCATACGCACCCGGATTCGGCGCCGAGAAACAGGTGTCGAAGAACAGCGCCAGGTTGCCGCTGCTGAAGACGCTGGCGAGGTCGGCGATCTCGTTGACCGTAAAGCTGGACTTCGCGAGCAAATGGGGGTCATGAGGATCCGCACCGTAGGGGAGGAGGTGATTCAGGTTCTCGTCCCGAGCTCCATGGCCGGCCCAGAAGACCAGCACCAGCTCCGCGCGGGGGATCTCCGCCAGGCCGCGGAGCTCGGCTCGGATGGCTTCGAGCGTCGCCTCCTGGTTGGTGAGGCAGCGCACCTTCTCCCGGCCATAGCCCAGCCGGAGCAGCAACGCCTCGAGCCGCCGCGCGTCGCCGTCGGCCTGGGAGATGCGGCCGAACCTGTCCTCGATGACCCCTTTGTGCTGGTACTGGCTGATGCCGATGAGCAGGGCGTGGTGGTGCCGGAAGGCGGCTTCGGGGGCATCCTCGGCGGGCATGCGCTCAGCCCTCGGCCCTGGGCAGGTTGGCCTGGAGGGCCAGCGCTTCAGGGTGGTCCGGGTCCCAGGCGAGGCAGCTTTCCAGGCAAGCCCGGGCCTCGCCGGTCTGCCCGGCTTGGGCCAGCGAGCGCGCCTGGCGGTGGTAGCGCTCGGCCAGCAGCTGGCGGATGCGGCGGTTGCTCTGGTCGTGCTGATGGGCGCAGCCCAGCCAGCGCACCGCGTGCTCGAAGCCCTCGGGCCCGCTGGCCGCCTCGGCCGCCTGGCAGTGGATCTCGATCATCTTCTCGAACACGTTCGGATCGTTCTTGTCCAGCTGCCAGGCCAGGTGGGATTGGCGCACGGCGTCTTCGCGCTGGCCTTCGCGCAGCAAAAGGAAGAGGCGGCCCTGGTCCTCAAGAAGGCGATCGATCTCGACCCGAACGGACAAGAGGGGGGCGAGATGGCAAAGACGATCCAGCGGTTCCTGGCCTACGGGCTGCTCTAGTCGCGAGGCGCGATTTTCGAGCAACCGGGGCGAAGGATCGGGCGATATGTCGGTGACCGCGGGGTGCGGTCGGAACGAGAGAGGACACCATGAAGATCCCGCCAAGCGGAGACAACCTCCGCCCGATCGGCCCGCAGCAGACGGGCCAGACTGGACCGACCCAAGGCGCCGGGTTCGACGCAAAGGTGGACGCCGCCCAGCGCAGCCAGGGCGCGCAGGGGCCGCAGGGCCCGGAAGGAACTCAAGGCGCGAAGCCGGCCGACGGTCCGCAGACGGCCGAGCTGCGTCGCATGCTTGAAGGGGTGGATCCGAAGTCGCCGGAAGCGGTGAGCGTCGCGGCGGAGAAGCTGATCGACTGGCACCTGACCGAGCAGTTTGGGCCGGCGGT
>CALMKX010000256.1 GCA_937867335.1 uncultured Acidobacteriota bacterium | reverse complement strand
CTGCGCCGGGAGCTCGCGCGCCTGGCCCCGGAGCAGCGCTGGGCCCGGGCCCTGGCCGAGCTCAAGGGCGCCGGGCTGGTGCGTCCTGACACCGGGCCGCGGGAGCTCGAGCGGGTATTCCAGATGTTCCAGATGAACCAGCGCACCATCGCCGAGATCCTGCGCCACTACTATCCGCGCCGCTACGACGGCCCGCTGACGGTGATCCACGCCGCCGAAGCCGACCGCCTGAGCGCCGATCCGAGCCTCGGCTGGCAGCCTCTCTGCAGCCGGCCGGTCGAGATGGTGGAAACCCCCGGAGACCACGGCACGATCTTCTCGCGCCATTTCCGGGAGCTCGGAGAGCGACTGCTGAAGGCCGTGGCCACCGGCCGACAGGCCCAGGCCGGCAAGGCTCGAGGCCCGGCCGGCCGGCCGGTAGATCTAGCGGGATTCGGGAGGGGGCGGTAGGCAGCTTCTCAGCCGCCTTACGATCTCGAGATCAAAGGCCGTGAGCTGGCCGTCGTCGAAACCCTTGACCCAGTCCCGATCGCGGTCGTGGAGGCTCGGTGGCGAGCGCTTGCAGCCGTAGAAGTTCGCCCTCAGGGCGTCGTCGCAGTCGTAGAAGGTCAGGTGGCGCTGCTCGACCAGACCGGCCGCGAAGCCTTCCAGGTACTCGTCGTCGATGCGCATGCGCTCCCGCACTTCGGCGAGCTCGCCGAGGGCGCGGTCCAGGGCCGAGCCCACCCGGGCGGCGAGCTGGCGGCGCTTCCACTCTTCGTACTCGGCACGGGTGCGCTCGTAGTCCCGCGGCAGGGGCGGCTGGCGGCGACGGTTCCAGCTCTTGGCGCCACGGGCGTCCTGCTCGCTCGGATAGCGCTCGAGGTAGCCGACGAGCAGGCGGTCGAGGGCTTCGACGTCCCGCCCTTTGATCGCCTCCCGCGGTACTTCGATCAGCAGCTCCACCTTGCAGCTCTTCTGCTCGAAGAGGTGGAACGGGCCATCGTCGAAGGGCTCGAGCAGCCCCTCCACCAGGTCCACCAGGACTTCGAGGCGATTGCGCTTCACCTCTACCTTGTGCACCCGGCCGAGCTCACCGGGGGCGAAGTGCTCGGCGGCGCGGGAGACCACGCGCCGGCCGGCGAGCTCGTTGTTGGTGTAGCCGCCGTCGCAGCCGGAAACCACTTCGGTGGAGACCACCACGAAGCGGTCCCGCCAGCGCTCGGCGAGCGCGTCCTCGAGATCGGCCGCGGCCGGCCGGGCGACACCGAAGAGGCCGGCGGCCATCACCCAGGCGACCGCCGCGCCGCGCATCGCCGGGGCCTTCATCGCCCGCCACCGGGGGGCTTGGCGGGGGTGGCGGTGGCTGGCTGAGGCGGTGGCTCGGGCTGAGCCTCCACCACCCGCAACACGTTGATCTTGTGGGGCTCGGCCTCGTCGACGCCGATGGTGACTTCCGCCTTCTTGCCTTTGGCGCCGCTCGCCACCACCAGGATCTTCTCCGGGCGCGAGGCCTTCACCGACTCCGGCTGGAGCTTGCCGTATTCGCCCAGGATGTTGAGGTGGAAAGACTTGAGGGCGTCCATCGGGAAGCGGCTCAGGAACTCCTGGCTCAAGCGGCTGCCCAGGAACTGGACGATCTTGTTCTCGTCGCCGCCGTTGACGATCACCAGCCAGTCCGTCAAAGCCTTGGCGGCGAGGGTATCCGGCAGCAGGCTGGGCTTGGCTTCCTTCTTGCCGCCGGCAGCCGGAGCCTGGGCAGCGAAGCCGGGAATGGCGAGGGCTGCCAGCAGGCAGCCGGCGAGGCTGATTCGGGCGCGCCTCAGAAGCGGGGAATGCATCGCTGGATCACCTCCACGTCGAGCATGAGAGGCCTGGACACCTTCCAGGCCATCGCAGCTTATCGCAGGGGCTCGAAGGCGGTGCCGCCAGAAAACCCGGCCCGGGCTGTAGGGGCGCAGCTTGCTGGGCCCAGGGTCCGGTGGCCTCGGCATACCGGGCGCAGCGTGCTGCGCCCCCACAGCCTTCTAGTCGAGGAACGGGGACGAGTGGGCATACGGCCTGCATCTTCTGGAGGCCGGAAACTGCGACTGCGGTATCCTTATCTCACGAGTCCGGAGGGGATCCTGTGCAACGCAAGACTCTGCAACGTACCGCGATTCGGCAAGCCATCACTGTCTCGGGCCGCCCCTTGAGCCCGATCGAGATCCTCGAGTCCGCCCAGAGCGAAGTTCCCAGCCTGGGCATCGCCACGGTCTACCGCAATCTGCGCAGCCTGCTCGAGGAGGGCTGGCTGCAGGAAGTGGCCCTGCCCGGCCAGTCCAGCCGCTACGAAGTGGCCGGCAAGGACCATCACCACCACTTCCACTGCCGCCTCTGCGATCGGGTCTTCGAGATCGAAGCCTGCCCGGGATCGATCAAGGAACTCGCCCCACCCGGCTTCCGCTCGGAGGGCCACGAGATCATCCTCTACGGCGTCTGCCGGCTCTGCGCGGCCTGAGCCGCGGCGAAGCAGGCCCGTCGAGCTGGCCGGGAGGCGACGGCCGCCCTCCCTCCGCGGCGAGAAAGGTGTCCCACCTCGTCGATAGCCGCGCACTCATGCATTGACATGCGGCGCCGTTTCAGCTACAAAACCAGAGCGATGAACTACGGTATGGCGCTTCATTCTCGAACTACCGTGCGCGGGATGTCCCTGTGCATGTGTACTGGCCCTGCCAGCGGGATGGGAGCGTCGCGAACCTGACGCATCGATAACCAGGTTCAACTGACCCGAGACCCGCAACGGCGCCGCCGAAGCGGGTCTTTTCGTTTTCGGCCGGTGCGGTGGACGGGCCCTCGCGGCGGAATGAGCCGCAAATCCGGAGGGAGGACCCACCATGGCCGAGGAACGCAAATACCACTACGAAACCCTGCAAGTGCACGCTGGTCAAGAGCCGGCGCCGGGAACCAACGCCCGAGCCGTGCCGATCTACCAGACCACCTCCTACACCTTCGACGACAGCGCCCACGGCGCCCGCCTCTTCGCTCTGCAGCAATTCGGGAACATCTACACCCGAATCATGAACCCCACCACCGACGTCTTCGAGAAACGCATCGCGGCGCTCGAAGGCGGTGTGGCGGCCCTGGCCACGGCGAGCGGCCAGGCGGCCCAGTTCCTGGCGCTCTCCACGCTCGCCCAGGCGGGGGACAACATCGTCTCGACCAGCTACCTCTACGGCGGCACCTACAACCAGTTCAAGGTCAGCCTGCCGAGGCTCGGCATCGGCGTGAAATGGGTCGATGGCGATCGCCCCGAGGACTTCGCCGCCGCCATCGACTCCAGCACCAAGGCTCTCTACGTCGAGACCATCGGCAATCCGCGCTTCAACGTGCCGGACTTCGAGGCTCTCGCCAAGGTGGCCCACGACCATGGCATCCCCTTCGTGGTCGACAACACCTTCGGCTGCGCTGGCTACATCTGCCGGCCGATCGACTTCGGCGCCGACATCGTGGTGGCCTCCGCCACGAAGTGGATCGGCGGCCATGGGACTTCCATCGGCGGAGTCATCGTCGACGCGGGGAAGTTCAACTACGGCAATGGCAAGTTCCCTCTTTTCACCGAACCGGCCCCCGGCTACCACGGCCTCAATTTCCAGGAAGTGTTCGGCCCCACGGGCCCGTTCGGCAACATCGTGTTCATCATCCGGGCGCGGGTGGAGGGCCTGCGTGATTTCGGGCCTGCCCTCTCGCCGTTCAACTCCTTCCTTTTCCTGCAGGGCCTCGAGACCCTCTCGCTGCGGGCCCAGCGCCACTCGGACAACGCCCTCAAGCTGGCCCAGTGGCTCGAGAAGAACGACTCCGTCACCTGGGTGAGCTACCCCGGCCTCGAGAGCCACCCGTATCACCAGCAGGCCAAGCGCTTTCTGCGCAACGGCTTCGGCGGCGTGCTCACCTTCGGCATCCGGGGCGGCCTCGAAGCGGGTCAGCGCTTCATCGACAACGTCCAGCTGGCGAGCCATCTGGCCAACGTGGGCGACGCCAAGACCCTGGTGATCCACCCGGCTTCCACCACGCACCAGCAGCTCTCCGGAGAAGAGCAGGAGTCCGCCGGCGTGACGCCGGACCTGGTTCGAGTCTCGGTGGGCATCGAGCACATCGACGACATCCGCGAGGACTTCGAGCACGCCTTCGCGGCCGCGCGGTCGGCGGTTCCGGTATGACGGCAGCCATCGCTCTGCCCGAGGCCACCCGCGTGCTCCGCCTCCCCGGCTCTCTCGAGCTGGAGAGCGGAGCGGTGCTTGCCGAGGTGAACGTGGCCTACCAGAGCTGGGGCACGCTCAACGCCCAAGGAGACAACGCCGTGGTGATCTGCCACGCCCTGACCGGCTCGGCAGCCGCCGATCAGTGGTGGGGGGATCTCTTCGGCCGCGGCTCGGCCTTCGATCCCGAACGTGACTTCGTGCTCTGCGCCAACGTGCTCGGCAGCTGCTATGGCAGCACCGGGCCGTTGGCGCTGCCACCGGGAGAGACTCGCCCTTTCGGGCCGACCTTTCCCGCCGTCACCGTGCGCGACATGGTGCGGGCCCAGATGCGGCTGCTCGACCATCTCCGGGTGCGGCGCGTGGCCATGGTGATCGGCGGCTCCCTGGGCGGCATGCAAGCTCTGGAGTGGGCCCTGCTCGACCCCGAGCGGGTGGCTTCCGTGGTGGCGATCTCGGTTTCCGGTCGCCATTCGGCCTGGTGCATCGCCATTTCCGAGGCGCAGCGCCAAGCCATCTACAACGATCCCCTGTTCCTGGACGGGCACTACGCTCCCGATCGCCCCCCCGCCCAGGGCCTGGCCACCGCCCGCATGATGGCGATGGTGAGCTACCGCAGCCGTACCGCCTTCGAGCAGCGTTTCGGCCGTGCCCTGCGCGACGGTGAGCGGTTCGAGGTGGAGAGCTACCTCCACCACCAGGGCAAGAAGCTGGTGGAGCGCTTCGACGCCAACACCTACATCACCTTGACCCGGGCCATGGACAGTCACGACCTGGCCCGGGGCCGGGGCGAGTACGAGGAGGTGCTAGGCCGGCTCACGCAGCCCACGCTGGTGGTGGCTTGCGACTCCGACGTGCTCTATCCCCCGGAGGAGCAGGAGGAGCTGGCAGCGTTCCTGCCCAACGTCCGCTTCGCCCGGCTGGCCTCGAGCAACGGCCACGATGCCTTTCTGATCGACACCGCTCCACTCGACGAGATGGTCGCCCGCTTCCGTCGCCGGGTGGAGGCGGAGCAGAACTTTTCCTACTCGGAGACCAACCGTTGAAACCTCGCGTCCTGAAGTTCGGAGGCACTTCCGTCGGCTCGGCCGAAGCGATGGCCCGGGTGGTGAGCATCATCGCCCGGGCCTCGGCCCAGGGCCCACCGGTGGTGGTGGCCTCGGCCCTCTCTCGGGTCACCGACGAGTTGAAGGCCGCCCTGTTCGAAGCTCGAGCCGGCCGGCTCGATGTCTCCCGCTTCGTCAACAGCCTGGGGAGCCGGCATCTGGCGCAGCTCGCCACCCTGGCGAGCGGTCAGCCGGCCGAGCGGGGCGAGCAGGCGGAGCTGTACCTCGCCGCCCTGCGCGCCGAGGCCTCGATCATGCCGCGCTGCACGGGCAAGACGGACATCCACAACCTCGAGCCGGAGGACCTGCGGGCGATCTCGCTCGCGACGGCGAGCGCGACGGGCATCCCGCTCGCCGGGCTGGACAACCCCAACCGGCCCATCGGCGTTTTCATGCTGGCCGGATGCCTGGACGGGACTGACGGAACAACAGCCGCGCGCAGCGGGTCGCACCGCACTGTCCCAGCCCGGCACACCGGAATACGACTTTCGAGAGCCGACAGGATCTAACCTGGGACAAGGCAGCAATGCCGCCGCGCAAGCGCAATATGAGCTGACCGATCCGGGCAGGTTCCAGGATTTGGCCGTTGACGCAGAGGCCAACGGACGCGCACGCTGGGCGCCGAAGCATTGCGACGCTCGATCGTCAGACGGCGCAGCCAAGCTGGAGTGCACAATGTCGAATGGCCAGACCGCCCTCGTCGTCGGAGCAGGCGATGCGACCGGCGGCGCCATCGCCCGACGCTTCGCGAAGGGTGGCTTCACAGTCTGCGTCTCGCGACGCAACGGAGACAAGCTCGCTCCGCTCGTCCAAGCGATCGAGGCCGAGGGGGGCACGGCACGTGCCTTCGGCTCCGATGCCCGTCGCGAAGATCAAGTGCAGGACCTGTTCGCCACGATCGAGCGCGAGGTCGGACCGCTCGGGGTCGTCGTCTTCAACGTCGGCGGAAACGTCCGCTTTCCGATCCGCGAAACCACCGCGCGGGTCTACACCAAGGTCTGGGAGATGTGCGCGCTCGGGGGCTTCCTCGTCGGGCGCGAGGCCGCGCGCGTGATGGTCCCGCGCAAGAGCGGCACCATTCTCTTCACCGGTGCCACGGCCAGTGTACGCGGAGGGGCCGGATATGCCGCTTTTGCCGGCGGCAAGCACGCCTTGCGGGCCCTCGCCCAGAGCATGGCCCGCGAGCTCGGCCCAGAGGGCATCCACGTCGCCCACACGATCATCGACGGGGGCATCGATACCGCGTTCATCCAGCAGATGCGGGGTGACAGCTATGCGGACGCCAAGGCCCGCGACGGCATCCTCGATCCGGAGGCCATCGCCGAGAGCTATTGGCAGCTCCATCGCCAGCCCCGCAGCGCCTGGACACACGAGCTCGACCTGCGGCCCTGGATCGAGAAGTGGTGAAGGATTGTCCGACACAAATCATTCTAAGAGGTGACTGTCATGGCAGCCCCGCCGATCGTGTTCAACGATGGTGCCGCCTATGAGCGCATGATGGGCGTTTGGAGCCAAATCGTGGGCGAGCAGTTCCTCGCCTGGCTGGCGCCGAAACCTGGCCTGGCTTGGGTCGACATCGGCTGCGGCAACGGCGCCTTCACACAGCTCATTGCCGGACGGTGCGCACCCCGATCGATCGACGCCATCGATCCCTCGGAAGGCCAGTTGAATTTCGCGAGGACGAGACCGGGCGTGGGGTCGGCCCGCTTTCAACAGGGCG
>CALMKX010000255.1 GCA_937867335.1 uncultured Acidobacteriota bacterium | reverse complement strand
TCAGGCCTTCAAGCTCGTCTCGGATTTCAAGCCCGCGGGCGACCAGCCGCAGGCGATCGACGAGCTCTGCGAGGGGACCGCCCGCGGCGACAAGCACCAGACGCTCCTCGGCGTGACCGGGAGCGGCAAGACCTTCACGATCGCCTGCATGATCGAGCGCCTGAACCGGCCGGCGCTCCGGCTCTCGCACCCTGCGCTCGCCGCCTCGCTGACCCTGGCGGGCGAGCTGGGAGCGGTAGAGCCGGGCGAGGAAGTCGTACAAAGTGAGCTCGTGCTCCACGCCGGCCGAACGGCAGAGGCGGTTCACGGACATGTGCACCACGCTCGGCACCACCTCGCCGAGGGGGCGGATCAGCCGGCCGCGGCGCTCTCGGCTCTGCAGCTCCTCGACCAGCGGCGCCTGGCGCTCCCGGCGGAGAGCGAGCGCCTCGAAGCCGCCTCGGTAAGCTTCCGCCACGGTTGCCGGCCGGGCGGAGAGCAGCGCCTCGAGCTCGCCTCGCTGCTCGCGCAGGCGCTGGGCCAGGGGCTCGATCAGCGTCTCCGTGCGGTAGCGGGTGCCGATGCCCTGGCGCATCCGCTCCGCGAGCTCGGCCTTCTGCGGCAGCTCGTAGCCGAACTCGTCCAGCAGGCGGTCCATGCTCAAGAGCGTCAGCCGCCAGCGCAGCTCGGCGCCGGCATCGCCCACGAGCGAGCCGAGCAGGCGGGCAGTCGCTTCGCTGTCGTGCCAGAACAAGCCCTCTACCAGCTCGATGCCCTCGGGGCCGCCGTAGCGCTCTACCTCCCGCTCGTAGGTTCCGAGCTCGCAGCGCCAGGCCTCCCCTCCGGCGAGCCAGCGCGAGAAGAGCTCCCCCAGGCGCGGTAGAAGGCGCTCACAGAGCCGGCCGGGCTCACCCCGGAAGCGCACTCGCAGGTGCCAGCGCGGGTCGCTGTAGCGCAGGAAGAACCAGCTGCGCGCCGTGCCCTCGTCCAGTGCCTCGGCCGCCAGAGGAGCCAGCCGCTCGCAGAGCAGGGCGTCCGCCGTGGCCGTGCCGGTGTAGACCTTGGCGTAGAGCCACTCCGAGCCGGGCGGGAAGCTGCGCGCCACCTGCCTCCAGGGTCGGGGGGCGGCCGGCGTCGCCTCGGCCGGCCTGGGCGCCGGTGCTCCCTCGGCCTGGCGCTCGAAGGGCACCACCACCTGGCCCACGAACCGCCCTTCCGGCCCGTGCACGCAGAGACGATCCGCCGCCGGGAAGGGCTCCACCAACTGGGCGAACGGCCGCTTGCGCATCAGGTCGAAGGCCGCCGCCACCGACAGCGGGTTCAGGGTGTCGATCAAGAGCTCGTTGTCGCCGTCGGCCAGGCAGGCGAAGCGTGGCAGTCGGCGCCCGTCCCGCCAACGCTGGAGGCGACGCCATTGCTCCGCCCGGCTGCCGGCTCGGAGCGGCTCGAGCTCCTCCGAGCGCACCAGCCAGCGAGCCCGGGCCAGCACCACCCGGCCGCTGCGCACCCGGGGCAGGAACGGCGCGTTTTCGAGCGGTCCCCAGCTCCAGAACAGCCCCGACTGGCGCCCCTGCCCGGCGAGCGCGGCTAGGAAGCGGTAAATCCCCAGGCTCTCCCGGGGCGTGTTGTGGGCGGTGGTCAGGCGGGGAATCACCTCCACTCCGAGCCGGCGGGAGCGCAGCACGATCCGCTGCCCGACCACGGTGACCAGCAGATCCTCCACGCCGATCTGCTTCTCGAGAGGCGCTCCGGAGCGCCCTAGGTATGCGATCTCGAACTCGCGCAGCACCGGGCGGGCGAGGATGTTGCCGATCCGGCCTGCCGGCAGGTGGACGATCTCGGCGACCACCGCCTCGGGCAAGAACCGCTCTTCCGCCGCGAGGTGCGCACGCACGCCCTCCTCGATCGCCGGATCGGCGTGGCAGAAGCGGCCGAGCATGCGCACTCCCGACGGGCCGTCGGCGTGATGCAGCCAGAGCTCCGGCCCGCAGCCCGGATCGGCACCCCCGAACAGGCTGGCCACCACCTGGAAAGCGTCCGGCAAGGGCCGGCGGCCGCGGCGTTGCTCCGGCGGCTCGGCGGGCAGCTCCACCTCCATCTTGGCGGTGGCCAGCGCATCGCTCAAGAGGTCGAGCAAGGCCACTTCACGCCGCGTCCAGCGGGTGGTCTCGTCGGTGCTCGCGGGCTCGAAGGGCAGACCGGCGAGAAGCGGCGAGGCCTCCGCCATGGCCAGCGAGGAGCGCCCAAAGCCGAGGCCGATCTCCTCGTCCAGCACCTCGAGCAGCGGCACCTCGCGCTCCGCGCCGTAACGCTCGTCGAAGGCCTGGCAGAAACGCTCGAGCTCGCCGTCCGGCTCGGCCGGGGCCCAGAGCTCGAGCAGCTCCACTCCCCGCAGCAGCTCGGAGGCCACTCCGGCGTCCAGGCTGAGCGCGGCCGCCGGCTTGATCAGGTCCACCTGGAACAGCCTGGCGAGCTCGAGCGGCACCCCGAGCGGCGCGAGCTCGGCGGCGATTTCCTGGTACGGCCCGCTTTCGCCGCCCGGGCTGCGGCGGTCGAGTTCGGCCAGGGCCTCGCTCGCCCGGCGCAGCGCCGCCTCGGCCGCCCCGGCGAAGGAAAACCGACCGAGCTGGGCGAGCAGCGCCGGTGTGCTCTCCTCTCCGGTCACCTGGGGCGAGAGCTCGGGCAGGAGCAGCTGGTGGTCGATCAGGCTGGCCACGAAGGCCTCGGCCTCCTCGAGCGACAGCTCGCCCTCGGCATCGCTCGCCACCAGCGCCGCCCCGAGCTCGCGAGCATGGGCTCCCAGCCGGCTGCGCTCGAGGGTGGCCTCGAGCTCCGGGAAGGCATCCACGGCCACCCAGTGGTAGGTGCGCACCCGGCCGTTGAGCCGGGCCTCGGCGAAGCGGTAGCGGCCGGCGATCAAGGTCAGGGTGGGATTGGCGAAGTAGCGCAGCTCCGAGCGGGCCTCGGGAAGATGCGCCAGCTGCTCGCAGAGAGCGAAGAGAAAGTCCATGTCGAGCCGGCTGTGGCGCCGATAGCTCGGCCGCGGAGCGAGCTCCAGGCGCAGCTCCTCCCCCACCTTGCCCGGAGTGCAGCCGGAGAACAGGCCGAAGGGAGTGGGCCGGGAGGCCATGCGCTCGAAGTAGCGCACCAGGGCGAGCTCGGCGCGTTGGCCCTTTTTCGAGCGTGGATCCTGCCGCCACAGCGAGAGGCTCTCTTCCAGGTCCGGCGAGGCCAGGAACACCGCCTCGCGGATCTCCGGGCGGGCCAGAAGGTCGACCAGGCGCTGCCGCAGGCGCTGCTCGTCGGCGTCGAGGGCCGCCGCCAGATCGGCTTCCGCGACCTCCGAGTCCAGGGCCGCGGCGGCCGAGCCGAGCCCCTCGGCCCAGGCCTCGATCTCTTCGAAGGGCAAGAGCGGGGAGCGCATCACCACCAGGCCCGAGGGCCGGAATCGAGCAGCGAGGTTCATGGGCGGGCCTCCTCCAGGGTGAGGACCGGCTCGGCCTCCAGGGCCGGCGGCTCGAGCTCTCGCCAGCGCAGGGCCGAGGCGGGCCCCGAGGCGAGCAACAGGCGATCCCAGGCTGGCTCGAGCTCGCTCGTGGCGGCGAGCAGGGCGAGCCCGGTGCCGGCGATGCCGGTCAGGAAGCCCGGATCGGACATCCACCGCGCCGGGCGGTCGAGGCGGACCTCCCAGGTGCGGAAGCCGGCGAGACCTTCGCCTTCGACCCGTAGCGCCAGCGTGCGCTCGAGCCAGGCGATCGCCGCGGTCTCGAGCTCGGCGTCCCCGCTCGCTTGCCAGAGGCGGTTGAACAGGTGGCAGAGCCCGGCGCTGCCATGGCAGAGGCCGGCATCCAGGGCGCGCACTTCGGAGATCGGGCGGCGGGCGGCAAGACGGCCCAGCTCGAGGGCTTCGGCCTGCCAGTCCGGGCGGTGGAAAGCGGCGGCGGCGAGCGAAAGCACCGCGGCCGCACCCGGGTCCCCGTAGCACCAGGCCGTGCGAGTGGGCTCCGGTTCGCGCCCGACGGCGATCCAGGCCGGCACCCGCGAGCTGCCGCCGGCGGGCAGCCGGTGGGCCAGGAGCCACGAAACGGCTCCTTCCGACAGGTGCCGCAGCCGGGGGTCGCCGAGGCCGGCGAGCTCGAGGCAGGCCAGGAGACCGAGCACGCCGGTGATGCCATGGGCCACGCCGAGGTTCATCTGGCCCGCGGGAGAGTCCTCCCGCTGCGGCTCGGGCACCCACTCGGCCGGTGTGAACCAATAGAGGCCCCGCTCGTCCGCTCGGGCCGAAGCTTCGAGGGCATCCACCACCCGGAGCAAAGCCGGGCGTGCCGGCCGGGGTCGCTCGAGGAGATAGAGGGCGAGCCCGGAAAGGCCTTGAATCAGCTCCCAGGGGAAGTCGGCAGCGCCGCCTTCAAGGAAGGCGACGATCTCCTGCTCGGAGTCGGCGGTGGCGTCCTCGCCGGCTTCATAGCAGCGGCCCGCGAGGTGTTCCACGGCCCAGCCCACTCCCGAAAAGCCGCCGTACAGGCCTCCAGCGAGCGGCTGCTCGGCGGCGGCCACCAGGCTTTGCTCGAGCAAGGCCAGGGCCGTTTCTTCGGCATCGGGCCGGCCTCGGGCGTGGCCGTAGTAGGCGCAGAACAGGGCCTGCCCGGCCAGGCCTCCCGCCAGGCTGGGCTGCCGGGAAGGCGGCAAGTCCCCCACGGGCAGCCATCGGCTCCCTTCGAGAACCCCGTAGATCGCTTCCAGAACCGGTTCCACCCGGGCCACCAGCCCGGCATCCGCCAGCACCTTCCAGCTCATGTCGTGGCTCTCCCTCGAAGAAGGGGAACAGGCGGCCCGGCCAAGAACTCAGCCTCGGCACGGGCCACCCGCTCCGGGGATCTCTCGCTAGCAGCACCGGCTCAGAAGGCTATGGCCGCAAAGATCGCAGCTTTCCGTGCAGAGATCTGTAGTGGTGCAACGCGCCGTCACGCCGCCCACAGCGTTCTTGAGATCGCGATCCGAAAGGTTGCGCAGGGTTTCCTTGTTGAGGGTCAGTTTCTGGCTGAGCTGCTTCTTCATGGTTGTCTCCTGACCTCGAGCTCCGCTGGACCGGCCTCGAAGAGCCGACCCTGTTGAGTGGTAAGGCTGGGCTCGCTAGCAGCAGGCGCTGGCGAGACTGGTATCGCAGGTGCCGCAGCTGTCCGTGCAGGTTTCGGTGGAGGCGCATCGCCGCGTGCAGAGCACCGTGACGCCACCCACCGCCGTCTTGAGGTCGCGTTCCGAAAGGTTGCGCAGCGTCTGCTTGTTGAGGGTCAGTTTCTGGGTGAGCTGCTTCTTCATGGTGGTCTCCTGGCCCCAAGTTGTGCGGGCCGGCTACGACAGCCGGCCTCGCGGGAAAGTCGGTAGAGCGGATTCCCTAGCAGCAGAAGCTGCGGAGAGTTCCGCAAGTGGCGCAGCTGTCGGTGCAGGTGTCCGTGGTGGTGCAACGGAGCGTGAGGCCACCCACTACCTGCTTGAGATCGCGTTCCGATAGGTTGCGCAGGGTTTCCTTGTTGAGGGTCAGTTTCTGAGTGAGTTGCTTCTTCATGGTGGCCTCCTGGCCTCAAGTTGTGCGCGCCGGCCTTGAAGGGCCGGTCCTGCGGGTTCGCGGCTGAGAAGTGTCCCTAGCAGCAGAGCGACCTGAGGCTGGAGCAACCGCAGCTGTCGGTGCAGGTTTCCGTGGTGGTGCAGCGCAAAGTGATGCCACCCACCGCCGTCTTGAGGTCGCGTTCCGAGAGGTTGCGCAGGGTTTCCTTGTTGAGGGTCAGCTTCTGGGTGAGCTGCTTTTTCATGGTGATCTCCTGGTCTCGATGTGTGCGGGGCCGACTGCGAGCGGCCGACCCAGCGGGGTGAAACGACACCGACTCGCCTAGCAGCAGTTGCTACCGAGAGACGGGCGGCAGGTGCCGCAGGTGTCCGTGCAGGTGTCGGTGGTGGTGCAGCGCAGCGAGACGCCGCCTACCACCTGCTTCAGGTCGCGATCCGAGAGGTTGCGCAGGGTCTGCTTGTTGAGGGTCAGTTTCTGGGTGAGCTGCTTCTTCATGGTGGTCTCCTGGCCTTCTTTGTGCGGTGCCGGCCTCGTGCGGCCGGCCTCGCGGGTTCGCGAGAGAAGCGCGGCCTCGAGAAAAGGCGCCCGGAGCGGCGAGCCCTGGCGCCCGGCGAGGGCCGGGCCGCCGGCTCCGGGCCCAGCCCTAGCAGCAGTTGCTCGCCAGCGTCGGGCAGACGCAGGTGTCGTAGCTGCAGGAGCTCGAGGTGCCGCTGCAGAAGCGCGAGCCGCCTCCGACCGCGTCCGCCAGCTCGCGATCAGAAAGGTTGCGCAGCGTTTCCTTGTTGACCGTCAACTTCTGGGTGAGCAGCTTCTTCATGATTTCCTCCCGGCATGGGAAAGAGCGGGCCGGCCTCTTCGGCAGGCCACGCGGGTTGAACGGATGGCGGAGTGGGCTCGAGCTGGGCGGCCACCAGCTGGCGGTAGATTCCCGGGCGGGCTGCCAGCTCCTCGTGGCGGCCGCTGTCGACCACGCGGCCGGCGGCGATCACGAAGATGCGATCGGCGCGGCGCACCGTGCTCAGCCGGTGGGCGGCCACGATGCGGGTGGTTCGGAGCCGCTCGAGGTTCGCCTGGATCTTGCGCTCGGTGACCGTGTCGAGCGCGCTGGTGGCCTCGTCCAGAATCAAGATCCGCGGCCGCGCCACCAACGCGCGGGCGAGCGCCAGACGCTGTTGCTGGCCGCCCGAGAGCGAGGTACCGCCATCGGCGAGGACGGTCTCGTAGCCCATCGGCAGGCGGCGGATCTCCTCGTGGATCTCGGCCAGCCGCGCCGCCTCGATCACCCGCGCCAGAGGCAGATCCGGATGGGCCAGGGCGATGTTGGCCCGGATGCTGGCGCCGAAGAGGTACGAGCGCTGCGGCACATAGGCCACCTGCGCGCGCAGCCAGGCCCGGGGCAGCTGGGCGATGGGATGACCGTCGAAGAGGATCTGCCCGCTGGCCGGCTCGAGCAGGGCCGCCAGCAATCCCGCGAGCGTCGACTTGCCCGAGCCCGAGGCGCCCACCACTGCCACCAGCTGGCCGGGCTCGATCGCCAGCGACACGCCCTCGAGGGCCGGCGGCACCAGCGGGCCGTAGGAGAAGCCGACCTCCCGGAGCTCCACCCGCCCGGCCAGCGGCGCCGGCTGGGCGAGCTCCACGCCGTCCGGCTCGCGCGGCGTGGCGAGCACGTCGTCCAGCCGCTCGAGGTAACTGCCCAGCAGCTGCAGTTGGGCGGCGTTGGCCACCAGGTTCGACAGCGGCGCCAGGAAACCGGCGGCGAGGGCGGCCAGGGCCATCAAGCCACCCAGGCTGAGCTCGCCGGCGAGCACCCGGGTGCTGCCGTAGAGCAGCACCGCGAGCGGCGAGGCCACCGCCAGCATCTCGAGAGTGGAGCTCACCCAGGCCTCCAGCCGCCCCCGCGCCAGAGAAACCTCGAGCTCGCGAAAGAAGCGCTGGGACCAGCTCTCGATCGCCGGCTCCACCCCGCCCACCGCCTTCAGCGCCTCGATGCCCGCGAGCATCTGCACCTGGTAGCTCTGCGCCGCGGCCTGGGCCTCGAGAGCCTCACCGGTGAGCCGCCGGCGGCGCGCCAGGGCGAGCACCAGAACGGTGATCCGGAGCAGGGCGAGCCCGGCCACCAGGAGGCCCAGGCGCAGGTCCGCGGCCAGGAGGAGCACCAGGTAGAGGCCCACCATCAGCCCGTCCAGGCCGCCCGAAAGCACCGCCGAGGTGAGAATCTCGCGGATATTGGCGTTGCTCGCCAGGCGCATCAGCAGATCGCCCGCCGAGCGACGCTGGAAGAAGAGATAGGGCAGGTGGACCAGGTGGTCCACGAACTCCAGGCTGAGCGCCGCGTCCAAGCGGGTACGCAGAGCGAGGAGCAGATGGGAGCGGGCGAGGGCGGCCAGGAGCTGGAAACCGGCCAGGGTGAGGCAGCCCACGGCGAGTACGCCCAGCAAGGGCCAATCCGCCCGCGGCAGCACCCGGTCGAGCAAAGCGCCGGTCAGGAGCGGCACCGCCAGGGCCAACACCTGGAGCAGCAGCGACGTGGCCAGGATGCGCGCCAGGGCCTGCCGGTGGGCGAGCACCCGGGCCAGGTAGCGGCGCACCAGGGAGGTCTTCTCGCCGCCCCGGGCGAAGCCGGCGCCGGCCTCGAGCACCACCGCCACCCCGGTGAGCGAACGATGCAGCTCCGAGCGCTCCAGGTGACGCCTCCCCACCGCCGGGTCGAGCACCCAGGCCCCCCGCCGGCTCACCTTCTCCAGCACCACGAAGTGGCGGAAGCCCCAGTGCAGGATGGCGCCCGGCTCGAGCAGGGCGAGGTCTCCGGGCCCGTCGAGCTGCACTCCGCGCCCCACCAGCCCGAAATGACGCCCGGCCGCGAGGAGAGTGGCAGCGTCGGTGCCATCGCGGCTGGCCCCGATCACCTGCCGCACCTGCTCCAGGCTCACCCTGCGGCCGTAGCGGGCGAGCACCATGGCGAGGCAGGCCGGCCCGCAGTCGGTGGCGCTGGTCTGGCCCACGAAGGGGATTCCTCCCCGGCTCCAGCGCCCGAAGGCGGCGAGCCTGCGGGAGAGGCTCCCGGCGCCCGGCGAGCGGCGAGCGGAGCTCGGCTCAGCCACGCCCGATCTCGCGAGGAGCCGGCTCGAGCAAGGCCCGGAGCCCCGGAACCAGGGTGAGCAGCAGGGGCTCGGAGCGCACGGCCACCTCTGCCCGGCCCGGTGTGCCGTCGGCGAAGGCCAGCCGCTCGCCGTCCACCACGAAGCCGCCCTCGGGCAGCCGGGCGGTGATCAGGGCGAGCGAGCCCTCGAGCTCCACCGTGTCCGCCAGCCCCGGCCCGAGGAGCCGGCGGGCCTCGGCCGGGCCGAAGACCTCGGCGGCGACCGAGGTCACCTCGAGCCAGAGAAAATGCTGCGGGTAGCCGGCCACCTCGAAGCGCAACCGCCGGCCGGCGGCCAGCTGGGGCCGGTAACGGCCGGGCACCAGCGCCAGCAGAGAGGGGCTCGGGCTGCCCTCGACCAGGGCGAGAGCGCTCTGCCCCGGGCTCAGGGCCTCGCCGGGCCGAGCTCGAAGATCGCTCACCCAGCCGGCCGCCGGCGCCTTCAAGCGCCGCGCCTCGCAGAGCGAAGCCGCGAGGTCCCGCTCCGCGCGAAGGCCTACCAGGCTCTCGCCGGTCTGCGGGTCGGCCGGCGCCAGCAGTCGCTCGGCCAGGCGAATCTCGAGCTCGCGGTCGAGCCGGAGCAGGCGGGCTCGCTCCTCGTGGTCGTCGAGCTGAACCAGCAGCTGGCCGGGTGCCACTCTCTGGCCGGGCGAGACCACCACCGAGGCGACCATGCCCGGGGCCGGGCTGGTCACTTCCAGGCGATTGCCCAGGCGCACCACCGCCGGGCCGGCGGCATACTGTCGAATCCGCACCAGGAAGCCTGCCGCCAGCGCGCAGATCAAGAGGCCCAGCGCCAGCCAGCCGCCGAGGTTGGCCCAGCCCGGGGAGAGCGGCAGGGGCCCGGCGTGACCGAGGGCGGGCAGCTCCAGCTCCTCGAGAGCCGCCGCGCGGAACGGGCCGAGTGGGCAGTGTGGAACATGACGGACGACCGCGCTATGCCCGCTCCTTGCGCAGCGCCCGGTGACCGCCAAAGTAGCCGCTCAGTGCGGCACGCAGACGGTCGGCGCCATCGCGGCCCCAGTCCCGCTGCAACTCGCCAGCAAGCCCGACCACGGTGATGGGCCGGGCACCCGCTTGAATCATGCGCTGCATGGCCGCCTGGTGCGCCGTTGCGCTGACGCCGCCGCCATTGGTGTCGCCGCTGCCAACGCCGCCGAGGCCAACGTCGAACGCATCGTCTCGCTGAGCGCAGCCCACTTTGATTCGGCGAAGAAGGTGCCGGTGAAGAGCTACGCGCGCCACGTCCTCGCCGAGGCCGAGCGGGTGAACGCGGCCGAGGCGGCGCTCGTTGCCGGCGATCTGAAGGCCTTCGGGAAGACCATGAACGAGTCCCACGACAGCCTGCGGCAGGACTACCGGTGCAGCACGCCCGCCCTCGACAGGGTAGCGGCGGCGATGCGGAAGGCCGGCGCCTTCGGCGCGCGCCTCACCGGGGCGGGCTTCGGCGGGTACGCCGTGGCTGCCTGCCCGACAGAAGCCGTCGCACGGGTTATCGAAGCGGCGCTGACGGCGACTGGCGGTCCGGCGTTCGAAGTGCGCGCGTCGGATGGTGTCCGGCTGCTGTGAACGCGCCCGTGACACGCGCCGTGCTTCTCGCCGCGGGACGGGGGACGCGCCTGGGCGAGGTCACGCGCACCACGCCAAAACCTCTCCTGCGGGTTGGCGGCGAGCCTATCCTCCATCGCATCCT
>CALMKX010000254.1 GCA_937867335.1 uncultured Acidobacteriota bacterium | reverse complement strand
CCAGGGGCCCAGGCCATTCGCGCCCACGAAGACCGCCACCGAGCGCGAGATGGCAATCGCAGCCTCGAGCTCCTTCTGCCAGCGCTTACCCGGCCGCAGCTCCCACTCGTCCAGCCAGACCGTGATTCCCCGGGCCTTCAGCTCCTCGCCCAAGGCTTTCACGGCCGCCTTGTCCTGGCTGTTGTGAGAGAGGAAGACGTCGAATTCCGCCACCGGCCGAACTCCTCGAACGGCCAGCTCGTTGCCCTGAGCCAGCGAACTTGTTCCATGGCAAGCTTGAGCGAATCTTACTGCACATGTCGAAGCGAAGGAATGCAGCGCTGGCGAGCCTGGAGGCGGGCCAGCCAGGAGGCTTGGAGGCAGGGGCTGCTGGGGAATGCGGGGGACGCTCGCTCCCCCGCTGGGTTTTCTCGCCCTACAGCTCCACGCCCATCCAGCCCTTGAGCGCGAAGGCGGCCACCAGGGAGAGGACGAAGAAGGCGATCAGCCAGTGGGTGTGCCAGCCGAGCAGGTTCACTTCGGCTTCGGGGTAGTCCAGCTTCACCTCGGCGAAGGGGCTGGTGGTGGGGATGGGGTCCTCCGCCGGGTAGAGCAGCTGGTCGAGCAAGGCGCCGCCCACTCGGATCGGCGAGCGGCGCAGGTTCTTCTCGGAGGAGACGGCGGTCTTGGTGAGGCTCTCGCTGCCGGCCTTGAGGGTGAGCTGGTAGGAGCCCGGGCGCTCGGCGGCCAGGCGCCAGCTCACTTCGCGCAGCGCAGGCACCCACACCGGCCCGGCCTCCACCTTCAGGCCTTCGGGCGCAGAGAGCGCCACGTCGAGAGCGCCGGCGGCGTCCTGCGGCAGGCTCGCGCCGGGCTTCAGGGTGGCCTTCAGCAGCACCGGCTGCCCGGGCTGCAAGCCCTGGTAGCCGTAGTGGAACTGCAGCTGGGCGATCAGCAGCACCATCGGCAGGAGCATCCAGGCCAGGGGCACGAAGGAGAGCGAGAGGTAGCGGGGGATGCGCCGGAAGATATCCCCCTGGGCGCGGAAGATCGCCGGCAGGTTGTCGTTGAACAGGCGGATCTCGAAGACGCTGGCGAAGATCTGCTGCTTCACGTCCTCGATCTTCTGCTGGTTGGAGGTCTTCTTGTACACCCAGAGCATCGCCACCCCCACCACCACCGAAATCGCGGTGACCGGCACCACCGAGGGCAGGCCGGCGAAGGGGGAGAGCAGCAGGTCGAAGAGCTGCCGCAGCAGGGAGTTGAGGGTCGCCATCGCCGTCTAGGAGATGTAGCCGAGGCCCCGGAGCCGCTTCTTGAGCTCTTCTTCCGAGCCGGCGTCCTCGAGCTTGGCGAGCTCCTTCTCCAGCGCGTGGCTGATGAACTCCTCCGGCGAGGAGTAGCCCGCCACCCGCGAGACGCGCTCGATGCGCGCCAGCAAGTCCTTGTCCAGCTTGATCTTCACGGTGTTGCCAAACATCTCTGGGCTCCGCTCTAGGGGGCGCTCGGCGCCCGCGGGGGGAAGGGTTCCTGGACTCCGAGCTCGACCAGGATGGAGGCCGCGAGGTCCTTGAGGCTCGCAGCCGGCCGGGCGAGCTTGCGGGTGCCGAAGAGCACTCCGGGCACCGTTTCGTGGTCCATGCAATGGTCGCCGCTCCAGGCGGCGGTGTTGTCCGAGAAGACTTCGGCGGCCAGGCCGGCCAGGGCCGACTCGTTCGAGGTGCGCCAGGTGCGGGCGAAGCCCACCACGAGGTCCGGGCCGATCTCGAGGTGGCCGCGGTCCTGGTAGACCTCCTCGCGGGGGTAGACCTTGGTGATCGCCCGCTCGCCGTTCTTGGTGTCGGTCAGGGCCAGGAGCTTCGCCGAGAGCTCTTTCATCAGGGCTTCGCGCTCCGAAGCCGGCACGATGCCGTCCTTCTCGCGGCCCGCGAGGTTGATGTAGAGGCCGTTCAAGCCGAGGGCGTAGGCCTTGGTCTTCGCCCAGTTGAAGTTGTCGAAGAAGCCCGAGGTGGCCCGCCGGGTGGGATCGAGGGTGGCGAGGTAGCCGTTGTCCCGAAGCCAGCTGTTGAGGTTCACCGCCCGCCGGAAGGGGGCGAAGCCGTGGTCCGACATCACCAGCACCAGGGCATCCGGCGGCGCGTGCTCGAGCACGTAGCCCAGCACCCGGTCGAACTTCTGGTAGAGCTTGGGGATCACCTCGGCGAAGGGGCCGTCCTGGGCGGCGTTGTAGGCCGGATGGGCCGGGTCCATCGCGCGCCACATCATGTGGGCCACCTGATCGGTGTCGCCGAAGTAGAAGAACAGCAGGCCCTGGCGGTAGTCGTCGAGCATCTGCTGGAGCTGCACGATCTGCGGCTCGGTGGCGAGCTCGGCCTGGTGCAGGAACTCCTCCGGGGTGAAGATGCCCGCGTTCAGGGCCTTGGTGTCCTCCGGCATCTCCTTGGTGTAGTAGCGGCCGGTGCGCTCGGCGAGCTCGGCGGCGAAATCCTCGGGGTGGGAGATCGGCTGGGCCGGCGCCAGGGGGTCGAGGTTGATCGGCGTCACGTAGAGCTCGAGCTCCGGCCGCACCTGCTTCAGGTAGAAGCGGGCGATGCCCGTCAGGTGCTGGGTGGGAGCGAGCTTGAAGTCGATGGTGAGCCAGTCGCTCCACTCGCCCTTCTCGAGCAGCCGCTCCTGGTCTGCCAGCACCAGCTTGACGGCATCGCGATGAGGGTCGAGGTAGACGGTGAAGGGCTCGGCCAGCCGCTCGGGCTTCTGGCCTTCGATCGGCGCGAGGTAGGGGTTGGTGGGGCCGTAGATCTTGTCCTGGACCTGGTCGTTCTCCACCACCACTTCGTGCACTTCGCCGCCGGTGATCTCCTTGCCGTAGTACTTGAAGAGCTCGGTGGTGTAGAACTGGAAGGTTCCCGGCGTGCCCAGGAGGTCCGGCGTGCCCATGCCGGAGATCTCCTTGTCCGCCTTGCCCGAAGGCGGGAAATTGGCCGGCATGCGTACCACCGCGGTGTCGATCCCGTGCTGGGCGAGCACCTCCCAGAACGGCGTGCCCTGGCGCAGCAGCCGGGTCTTGCCGCCGTTCAAGGGGAACTGGTACTTGCCGATGCGGAAGAAGCGGGTGGTCTCGTCGACCCGGCTGGTCGAGAGATAGGGCACCATGGTCTTGGCATCGCGGTGGATGAAGTCGTAGATGCCGTGGCCGCCCGCGTCCATGCCGGTGATGAAGTTGGACCAAGCCACCGGGCTCTGCGGCGGCACCGCCGTGCCCAGGGCCTGGAAGAAGCCCCGCTGGGCAATCTTCGAGAGATTGGGCAGCTTGCCCTCGGCCATCAGCTGGCCTGTCAGGGTGAAGTCCAGGCCGTCCAGGCCGATCACGATCACCTTCGGCTGCTGGGCCTTCTTGCCGTGGCAGCCGAGAGCCGCTGCCAGGGCTGCGACCAGCACCGCCGCGAGCGCCAGTCGGCTCCGGCCGCGCGGCTTCCCGGGCGCGCCGGCCACGCGCCCGCTCTGCGTTCGAGGGGAGCTCACGCCGCCTTCGCTTTCCGGGCGAACGGGTCTGCCGCCAGGGGCCCGGCCTTGAACAGGGGCCGGGCGTCCATATGGGCCGGCGGCTCGAGACCGAAGAGAGTGAGGGCGGTGGGCGCCACGTCCATCAGCGCGGGCTGGTCGACGTCGATCTTGTGGCTGCAGAAGAACACACCCGGCACGATCCGCGGGTCCACGCAGTGGTCGCCGCTCCAGGCCTTGAGGTTGTCCTCGAACACCGCGCCGCTTGCCATGCCGGTGGCCGAGTCCCAGGACACCCGGTAGCCGTGGTTGTAGCCCACGATCAGGTCCGGGGCGTTCTCGAGGTACGGGCCGCTGTAGAGCTTGGCGGTGTCGAAGACCTCCCGGATGCCCACCTCGCCGCCCTTCTCGGTGTCTTTCAAACCGGACATCTTGGCGAGGATCTCGGCCTTGAGCGCCGCCGCCTCGCGGCCCGGCTCCACGATGCCCTGGGCTTCGCGGCCGCGCACGTTGAGGAACATCCCGGCCAGGCCCACGCCGTAGGCCCGGGTGCGGCTCCAGTCGATGTCCGCCAGCCACTCGCCGCTACCGTCGCAGCCTTCCTTCAAAGCGAGATAGCCGTTGGCGAGCAGCCAGGCATTGAGGTTCACACCGCGGCGGAAGGAGGTGAAGCCGTGGTCCGAGATCACCATCAGCAGATCGCCCCGGCGCATCTTGGCCAGCACCTTGCCCACCACCTCGTCGTTGCGCCGGTAGAGTTCCTCGATGGCGTTGGCGTGCTCGGTCTGCGGATTGGCGCTGTGGGCGGGGTGGTCCTTCTCGAGGTAACGCCAGAACATGTGCTGGATGCGGTCCGTGGCGTCGAACACGCACACCAGCGAGCCCTTCTTCAGCTGGTCGAGGGAGGCGAAGAACATCCGCTGCCGCTCGTCGTCGATGTCCAGGGTCTGCTTCAGGAAGGTGCCGTCGTCCACCACCTTCTCGTTCAAGGACCAGGTGTCCTCGGCGAGGCCCAGGGTGGCGAAGGGGCCGATCTTCTTCGCCAGGTAGGTGGCGTAGTAGCTCGGGTGGGAGATCGGCATCGCCGGCCCTTCCGGGTCGAGGTTGATCGGCGCCACGTAGAGCGAGAAATGCTCGCCGATCTCGGTCACCTGCACGCGGGTGATGCCCCGCACGGTCACGCCCGGAGCTGCCTTGAAGAGCACCGACAGCCAGCCGGAGAGCTCGCCCACGGCGAGGGTCACGGTCTCTTCGCTGCCGATCGCAATCGTGGCCTTCTTCGCCGCGCGGTCTACCGTGAGGCTCATCGCCGTCGAAAGCGGCGGCCGGTCCTCGAGGAAGAGGTTCTCGGGGCCCTCGAGGCGAGTTTCGAAGCGCTCGGCCCCGGGCGGCTCGAGGGCCACGCGGATGCCGCCCTCCTTGAATTTGCCGCTGGCCGGACGGGTGGTGAACAGCAGGAAGGTGCCCTGGGTGCCGAGCAGGTCCGGCACGCACATGGCCGAGAGCTCGGCGCCGTAGAAGCGGTCCGGCGGGAAGGTGATCGGCACCCGCAGCACGGTCGACCAGATCCCCTTCTGGCCCAGCAAGGTCCAGAACGGCGTCGAGCGGCGCAGCAGGGTGAGCTCGGGCTTGTCGCGGGGAATCCGCCACTTGCCCAGGCGGAAGAAGCGCCTCACTTCGCCGATGCGGGTCGAGGAGAGCATCGGTAGATAGGTGCGGCGGTCGCGGTCGAGGAAGTCGAAGATGTTGTGCTTGGCCGGGTGGGTGCCGGTCGAGAACGAAGACCAGGCCACCGGCGAGAGCGAAGGATACGTGGAGGCGAGCGGCCGGTAGCAGCCGAGCTCGGCCAGCTTCTTGAAGTTGGGCAGCTTGCCTTCGGCGAGAAAGCGGTCGGTCAGGCGCGTGTCCTGGCCGTCGAAACCCACCACGATCAGCCTCTTGACCCGCGCCTGGGGGGGCTTGCCTCGCCGCAGGCGGCGCCAGGCCACCCGGAACGGATAGGCCAGGATGGCGAAGATGGCCAGCACAATCGTGACGAACACCACCGCGAACGACGAGGCCAGGGCGAAGCCGGCGCCCGGGCCCACGTAGGCCTGGGCGGGCAAGGCCCAACCCAGAGCCAGGGCGAGGGCGGCCAGGGCGGCCGCGTGGAGCTTGGGGGCCGAGGCCCGGCGAGGCTTCAGAGGAAGAGCGACGGAGGCGGTATGGGCCATGGCGTCTCGGCGGAATCGCGCTTTCGGTTCGGAAGGGCGGCCGGTGGCTGGCGAGGGCGCCGTCGAGGCCTCGCGGCCAGAACCATCCGGTGTGCTATAAGGCTGCTCCGAGCCGGCGGGTTGCCGACCGGAGGGGCAGCATAGCCCTTCGCTCGGGGGGAGATCAAGCGCATACGAGGGCGCCGAAGCACAGCCCCGAGGCCGCCCTCCGTGCCCGGTTCCCGGCTCGGTGGAGACCAAAGCGATGGCTTGGAGTTGGCGTTGGGCTTTGCGCCGCCTGCGCTATGGCGCGCCCGTGGTGGTGGTTTCGGGGCTGCCGCGCTCAGGAACCTCGATGGCCATGAAGATGCTCGAGGCAGGGGGCCTGACGGTGGTGACCGACGGCGTGCGCACCGCCGACGAGGACAACCCCCGCGGCTATTACGAAGACGAGCGGGTGAAGAACCTGGGCGAAGCCGCGGACAAGGGCTGGCTGGCCTCGGCCCGGGGCAAGGCCGTGAAGATCATCTCCTTCCTGCTCAAGGACTTGCCCCCGAACCTCAACTACCAGGTGGTGTTCATGCGCCGGGACCTCGACGAGGTGCTGGCCTCGCAGAAGAAGATGCTCACCCACCGCGGCGAGGGCGAGGGCTCCTCGGACGAGGAGATGCGCGAGCTGTTCCAGAACCACCTCTGGCGCGCCGGCTACTGGCTGCGCCACTACCCGCAGTTCGACACTCTGGAGATCGACTACCGCCAGGTGCTCGCCCAGCCCCGGCGCGAAGCCGAGCGGATCAATGCGTTCCTGGGCGGCAAGCTCGCGGTGGACCGCATGGTGGCGGTGGTGGACGAAACCCTCTACCGCAACCGCCGCGCCTCCTAGGCGCGACGGCTCAGACCTCCTCGGGCTCGAAGGAACCCCAATCGAAGCCGCCCTCGGCGGGGTGCCACTCGGTGGCTCCCTCGAGCGGCGCGCCGTGGCGGTCGAAGACGCTCGCGGCACCGGCCCGCTCGAAGCGATCCCTGCCTTGAGGACGCGGCGCGAAAGCGCCTGCGGCTCCCAGAAAGAGACCCCGAAGCAACGAAGAAGCGGAGCCGCCGACCGCCGAGGAATGCCCCTGGCTGGAGCCGGCCGTGCTGGTGTGGAGTTGCACGGCGGCGGTCATCCCTGGATCTCCGCGGGGTTGGCGAGCGGGTTGCCGACGCGCAGGGCGTCTCGATCCTTCAGGGCTTCGTGGAACTCGTCTTCCGAGTGCACTCGCTCGAAGAGCTCGCGGTCGGTGCGCTGCAGGCGCTCTTCCGCCTTGATGCTGTCCTGCCGCTCCAGCTTCACTTCCAGGTGCTCCTCCTCGAACTGGGCTTCCTGGCGCTGCTCCAGGCAGTTCTCGAAGGTCTCCTCGGTCTGCTCCTGGGCGGCGTCCTGGGTGACCTGGAGGCTTGCCTCGAGGGCCTGCTCCTCCTTGCACTGGGGCCCTTCGCCGCACTTGCCCTGCTCGTGGCCGTACTCGGAGTTGCCGGGAGCGGTGCAAGCGTTCTCATGGCCGGGCGGGTTCGAACCGGCCAGCAACGCCGCCTGTTCGGGAGTGAGCTCCCCGGCCGCCACCCGCGCTTGAAGCTCCTGCTGCTCCGGGCTCAGCCGCTCGAAGCGGTCGTCTCCGGGGATGCCGGCCGCGGCCTCTGCCTCGGCCTGGGTGAAGCAATCTTCTGGCTCCTCGCAGGCTGCATGGCCGTGGTGGCGGCCGCGAGCTCGATGGCCGTGTTCGCTCTGCCCTGCCGGCCCTGGCCCGTGGAGGGGCTGGACCGGTGGAGCTCCCCCGGGGCTGCCGGAATGAACCCCGTTCGAGTGCATGGCCGCCTCCTTCTCTGCCAGCGGATGGACTCCGCTAGTCTAACCAATACATAGATGAATTGCAATTCATAACTACGAGCTCAGGGCCCGAAAACGCCCTGGAGGTACTCGAAGTAGGGCTCGGACTGATAGGCGTTGCCGCCGATCTGCATCTCGGTAGGCAAGGCGTCGGCGCCGTTGGCCCGGTTGTGGGCGAAATCGTCCACGTTGGCGTAGCCCCCCTGCCCCACCGCCAGTGTTCCGGAGCCCTGTTCGTTGCTCGAGAAGCCGCCGATGCCGCTGCGGAACGCCCCCCAGATCACCGCCATGTCCTGGGCCGTATCGACCGTGCCGCCGTTCTGCCTCTTGACGTCCACCAGCACCGCCGTGACGATCGCCGCCGCCTCCACCGAGCCCTCGAAGCTCGCCAGGTTGCCGGTGGACGAGTCGAAATCGTTGGCCGCTGCCACCACATCGGGGCTGAAGTGGTCCGGGTGGGCGTTGATGTAGGCGATCGCGTCCGAGAGCTGGTTCTGGTGCACGCTGGCGATGCCCACACCGCGACTGAGACCGGTCAGGTCGAGGATCCACGGGAAGTTCCGGGCCACGCCGTCGTGCAGGGCGTCTTTGGTGCTGTGGTCGAAGTCCATCTCCGCGGCCACCACCCCGGCGAGCAGAGCCGGGTCGATGCCGTATTCCGCCGCCAGCCGCTCGACGGTGGCCCGGTTGGTGGGGTTGAGCAGGGTGGGCAGGGCGGAGGTGGCGTCGTAGACGCCGGTGTCTTCGGGCATCGCGAGCCCGGCTCCGTTCCAGGCCGGGCCCATCGCCTCCCGGCGGGCCGCGATCTCGCTACGCAGGCTCTCGCCGCCGTCCCGGGCTTCGAGGAACTCCCGCAGGCGGCGGAAGCTGCTCGCCTCCGAGCTAGTCAGCGCAGAGGCGGGATCGCCCCCGAGGGCGGCGATTCCCTCCGCCAGGCCGGCCACCTTCTCGGCGTCGCCGAAGGCCACCAGGGCGACCTGGGCACCGGGCTGCTGCACCAGCTCTCTCGCCGCGGCCAAGGTAGCGGCAGGGCTGGCCGAGGCGAGGTCCGCCAGGGCGTTGGCGTAGTTGGTGCGCGAGCCGTCGAAAGCGGCGTCCCCCAGCGGCATCTGGGCCAGCTGATCGACCAGCACTGTGGCGAGGTCCGCCTTCAGAGCGTCGCCGGCGGCCGGCAGCAGGATGCCGAGCACCGCGCCGGGGTCCGCCGCCTGGTTCAGAGGATCGGAGGTGTTGGCGAGCCAGTCGAGGGCGTTCGAGAGCGTGGAGCGGTCGATCCAGCCCTGCTCGTAGGCGTGGTTGAAAGCGGTGCCGAAGCGGGGATCGCCGCCGAAGTACTGCAGCGCCTGGTTGAACTGGCCGCTCGCGGCGGTCTCCTGCGTGAGCGACCAGACGAAGTACTGGTACTCGGCGTCGTTCAGATCGCCGGTGGTCTCGGCGACCGAGACCATGCCGCCGTAGAGCCCGCCCTCGACCTCTCGCACCCGCTGGTCGATTTCGCGCTGCCGCTCCTCGCTCACGCCGAGAGCCGCCGCCACATCGCGGCCGGAAACGCCCTGCCGCACGGGATCGAGCCCGGCCTGGAGAAAGCCCCGTACGGGCGCCGCTTTCTCGAAATGGTCCGCCGCGGCCTTGGCGCCGGCCTTGGGCTGGCTCAAGGCTCCGGCGGAGCTCTGAGGGACCACTTTCGGGCTCACACTCTGGATGCTGCTCATGGCGTCCTCCCGGCTCGATTAAATCGTCTTATCTGCATACGATTATAGATCGTTCGCGAGTTCCTGCCAAGCCTCCGAGATGGCCCCGACGTCGCGGACGGCGACGAGTCGAGTTACTCTCCCCGCAAGTCCCGGCGCCAGGCTCGGCGCTCGAGAACCGCTTCTGCGAGGTCCTTCATGAGATCCCTCCATCGCCGCTCGCTGTCCCTCCACCTTCTGGCTAGCCTTGGCCTGCTCGCCCTGCTGACCGCCACGGCGGGCGCGGCCGAGACGGCTTCTACCTCCTGGCAGGTGCCGCCCCCGCCCGAGCTGCCCAAGGACCGCCCCCTGCGGGCTGGCTTTCTGGTGATCGACGGGGTCTACAACTCCGAGCTCATGGCGCCCTACGATGTGCTCCACCACACGGTGTTCCACGCCAAGCCGGGGATCGAAGTGTTCACGGTGTCGCCGGACGGCAAGCCGATCCGCACCTTCGAGGGCCTGACGCTGGTGCCCCACAAGAGCTTCGCCACCGCCCCGCCGATCGACATCCTGGTGGTGCCGAGCGCCGAGCACAGCATGGACTCGGACCTCGAGAACTCGGCCTTGATCGCCTGGGTACGCACGACGGCCGCCCAGGCTCGCTTCGTGATGTCCCTCTGCGACGGCGCCTTCGTGCTGGCCAAGGCCGGGGTGCTCGACGGCCGGGCGATGACCACCTTCCCCGGCGACCAGGATGCCTTCGCCCAGCGCTTCCCAAAGCTCGACCTGCGCCGCGGCGTCTCCTTCGTCCACGACGGCAAGGCGCTCACCAGCCAGGGCGGAGCCAGGAGCTACGACCCGGCCCTCTACCTGGTGGCCCACCTCTACGGCGAGCAAGCGGCCCAGGGTGTGGCCCGCGGCCTGGTGCTGCCCTGGCCGCCGGCGCCGGGCACCCTACCCGCGGTGGTGATCGCCCGGAACCGTTGACGGCTCGGGCCCCTCCGTTCCATCCAAACAATGCAGGACTCCGTATAATCTACGACCTGGAGTTCTGCCCAGCGAGAGCGCATTGCGAGTCGCCTATTTCACCGCCGGCACCGTGGGGGCCGGCCACCTGGTTCGAGGCCTGGCCATCGCCCGTGGCCTCGCCCGTGCGGGCTTCGCCGGCGAGTACCGCATCTTCGGGCCCCCGCTGCCGTTCCCTGCAGCTGAAACGGCCAGCTACCAGGCGGTCACCGTCAAAGACGATCCGCTGCTGCGCCACCCGGCGAAGGCCGAAGACAGCGAACTCGCCCAGAGCCTCAAGGCCTTTGGGCCGGATCTGCTCCTGGTGGACCTCTTCTGGGCGCCGCTCTACCACCTGCTGCCCACCCTCGGCTGCCCCAGCTGGCTGCTGGTGCGCTGCTGCCCGCCGATCTGGTTGGTGGGCCCCCCTGAGACTCCCTTCCGCTCCCAGCAGTACCAGCGCCTGCTGGCGATCGAGCCCTTCCCCTACGAGGCCGTGGACGCCAGCCTGCCACCGATCGTGATCGCCAACCCGGAGGAATGTCGGCCTCCCGAAGCGCTGCGGGAACGGGTGGGCGCCGGGCCGGACGAGGCCTTGTGGGTGGTGCTCCACGCCGGCGAGCCCGGGGAGATCTCCGACCTCCACCTCGAGGCCGTGACCCAGGGGGAAGCGAAGCTGGTCCGCTGCGATCTCTTCCAGCGCGAGGCCCTCTTCCCGGCGGCAGAGTGGCTGGGCGGGGCGGACCGCATCTTCTCCGGGGCCGGCTACAACGCCTACTGGGAAGCGAAGTGGCTGGGCCATTTCGAGCGCACGCACTTCACCGCCTTCGCCCGCCAGATCGACAATCAGAAGCTGCGCCTCGCTACCTTCGGCAGCTATCGCCCGCTGGCCAACGGCGCCGACGCCCTCGCCGAGCTGATCCTCGCCGGCTAGCCGTCTTCCTTCCGTTTCTCCCCTCTCTTCACTATGCTCCGGGCCAGAAACGCCTCAAGGAGGGAATTGCCATGCCTTCGATGGGCTGCGTGTCCCTGGTGCTGTTCGGACTGCTCGCCGGTGCCCTCGCCAAGTTCTTGATGCCCGGCAAGGACCCGGGGGGCTGGATCGTCACCACCCTGCTGGGCATCGGCGGTGCGGCGCTGGGCGGCTGGCTGAGCTCGCACTTCTTGAACGGTGGGCCGATCCAGAGCTGGAGCCTCAAGAACCTGGTCGTGGCGGTGGTCGGCTCGATCCTGCTGCTCTTGATCTACCGGATGTTCAGGGGCCGCAGCTCCTAGCCCCCCGGCTTGCGTCGCACCTGGCCCAGCAGATGGCCGGCTTCGGGCAGGATGAGGCGCGAAACGGCGAGCTCCACGGCCTTGGGCGAGCCCGGCAGCAGGAAGAGCAGGCGCTCGCCGACGACACCGGCGGTGGCCCGGGAGAGCATCGCGGCGGCACCGATCTCGCCGAAGGAGAGCTGGCGGAAAAGCTCGCCGAAGCCAGGCACTTCGGCGGTGAAGAGCGGCGCGAGGGCCGGCACGGTGCGGTCCCGCGGGGAGAAGCCGGTGCCCCCGGTGGTCACCACCAAATCCACCCCGGGAGAGGCCAGGTACGCTTCCACCGCTCGGCGGATCTCGGCCGCCTCGTCCGGCACCAGCACCGAGCCCTCCACCCGATGACCGGCCTCGCGCACCAGCCGGCGAATCCGCTCGCCGCTGCCGTCGGTCTCGGCCCGGCGGCTGTCGCTCACCGTCACCACCGCGAAGCCCAGCTCCCCCGGCGCGTAGGCACGATGCTCGCTCACGGCGTCCATGGCCGAGAGGCTATCATCGCCATCCAGCCCCCTCTCGACACGGCCGCAAAGTGAGTAGAATAGGGCCCGTCGATCCCATCGAGGGACTGCTTTTCGCTGGTTTCGAAGCAACGCTCAAAGAAGGTAGAGGTACGTAACCGAGGATGCTCGCCCACATTCGCCCCAAATTCACCTACCTGGGCCACTCCACCATTCGCTGCGAGCTGCCGGACGGCGAGGTGGTGCTGATCGATCCCTGGGTCCAAGGCAACCCGGCCTGCCCGGCCGACTGCCATGAGCTGGGCCGATTGGACGCCATGCTGATCACCCACGGTCATACCGACCACATGGGCGACGCCGTGGCCCTGGCTCAGCGCTACAAGCCCCGGGCGGTAGTGGCGAACTTCGAGATCTACCTCTGGCTCACCTCGAAGGGCGTCGAGAACGTGGTGCCGATGAACACCGGCGGCACCGCGGATGTGCTGGGTATGAAGGTGACCATGGTGCGGGCCGACCACTCCTCGACCATCCTCGACGGCGACCGGGTGGTCAACGGCGGCAACCCCGCCGGCTATGTGGTGCGCCTGCCCGGCGGCTACACCTTCTACCACGCGGGCGACACCGCCCTGTTCTCCGATATGCAGCTGATCGGCGAGCTCTGGCGCCCGGAGCTGGCGTTCCTGCCGATCGGCGATGTCTTCACCATGGACCCCCACCAGGCCGCGCGGGCCTGCCGCTACCTCGGTGTGCGGCGAGCCATGCCGATCCATTGGGGCACTTTTCCGGTGCTGACGGGTACCCCCGAAGCCCTGCGCCTGGCCCTCGAGGACCTCGGAGTGGCCTGCGAAGTGGTGGGGCTCAAGCCCGGAGAGTCCTGGTGAGCTTGAGAGCGTTGCCTTCGCTCATGAACCACCCCACTGCATGACCCGGCTGGTGAACGAACCAGTTCGCTTCAGCCCACGTCGGGCCCGCCTCGAGCGGCCCGTCTAGGAGGAATCTGCCATCCGAAAGCCCATCGTGTTCGAACGGCGTCCCGCTGATCCCAATGAGCCCCGCGTCAACGACCGGATTCGCAAGAGCCCGGTCCGGCTGATCGACACCGACGGCGGACAGCTCGGTATCGTGCCCATCGAAGAGGCACGCCGGCTGGCCGAGGAGCGGGGTCTGGACCTGGTGGAGGTGGGCGCTGCTGCGGACCCGCCGGTCGTGCGCATTCTCGACTGGGGCAAAGTCCGCTACGAGCGGCAGAAGCGCGAGAAGGAATCCAAGAAGAAGGCCACCGTGATCGAGATCAAGGAGGTCAAGTACCGGCCGACCATCGACGATCACGACTTCGACATCAAGACCGCCCACGCCCGCAAATTCCTCGAGAAGGGCAACAAGGTGAAGGTGACGGTCTTCTTCCGCTTCCGTCAGATGCGCCGGCCCGAGCTCGGCAACGAGATTCTCGACAAGGTCACCGAGCAGCTCAAGGACGTGGCCCTGGTGGAAAGCCGCAGCAAGCTGGAAGGCCGCCAGATCGTGATGGTTCTGGCCCCGCTGCACGCCCCGGTCCACAAATAGCCCGCTTCTCGAAGCCTCGAGCTCCCAGCTCCCCTCGCCCACCGGGGGGAGCGCCGGCAGGCTCGGCCGGCCGGGCTCCGGCTCGGGTCGGCGGCCGCCGCGCTTGCCCAGTCTTCGAAGCTCCTGAATAATCGGCAGCCGAAAGCGCCCTGGCGAAGCTCCGTCAGGCCCCTCGAGAGGACTTTCTTGAGCCCATGAGCTCCCGACCGGCTCCTGCCGACATCCCCGTGGTGATCCTTTGCGGGGGCAAAGGGACGCGTCTCCGCGAGGAGACCGGCTACCGCCCCAAGCCGATGGTCGAGATCGGCGAGCAACCGATTCTCTGGCATATCATGAAGATCTACTCCACCTACGGCCTGCAGAGCTTCGTGCTCTGCCTGGGCTATCTGGGCTGGGAGATCAAGCAGTACTTCCTGCGCTACCACGAGATGCACCGGGACTTCACCGTCAGCATGGATGGGCGGCAGCCGATCGAGTACCACAACCGCACCGGCCACGAGGATTGGCGGGTCACCCTGGCTGAAACCGGCGCCGAGACCGGCACCGGCGGCCGCCTCTGGCGGGTGCGCTCTTACCTGCCCCAGAGCACCTTCTGCTTCACCTACGGCGATGCCGTGGGCAACGTCGACATCGCCCGCCTGCTCGACTTCCACTGGAGCCAGGGGCGGCTCGCCACGGTGACCGGTGTGCATCCCACTTCGCGCTACGGCGAGATGCATGTGGCGGGAGGCCAGGTGCTGGAATTCAACGAGAAGCCCACCCTGGCTGAAGGTGTGGTCTCGGGCGGCTTCTTCGTCTTCGAGCCGGGGGTCTTCGACTACTTGAACGACGATCCCCAGCTCTTCCTCGAGCTCGACCCGCTCCAGAAGCTGGCCCGGGACGGCCAACTCTCGGTGTACCTCCACGAGGGCTACTGGCATCCCATGGACACCTACCGCGACTACCTCCACCTGAACGAGGTCTGGCGCCAGGGGGCCCCACCGTGGAAGAGCTGGTAGCGGTCCAGGTGCCAGCCCCCTCCCCGGCCTGCCGCCATTGCCAGGCGAGCCTGGGCGAGCCCTTTCTCGATCTGGGGGTTTCGCCTCTCGCCAACTCCTACTTGCGCCCCGAAGAGCTGGCGCGGCCGGAGACGTTCTACCCGCTGCAGGTCTTCGCCTGCCCGAGCTGCCGGCTGGTGCAGCTGCCGCCGGCCGAGCGGCCGGAGGAGATCTTCTCGGACTACGCCTACTTCTCCTCCTACTCGGAAAGCTGGCTCCGCCACGCCGAACGCTTCGCCGAGGCCGCTTGCGCGCGCTTCGGGCTGGGGCCGGCCTCGCAGGTGGTGGAAGTGGCCTCGAACGACGGCTACCTGCTGCGGTTCTTCGCCGCCCGCGGTGTGCCGGTTCTGGGCGTAGAGCCGGCGGCCAACGTGGCCACCGCCGCCGAGCAGCTGGGCATTGCCACCTTGAATCGGTTCTTCGGCCTCGCCCTCGCCCGGGAGCTCGCAGCCGGCGGCCAGAGCGCGGATCTCCTGGTGGGCAACAACGTGCTCGCCCATGTACCGGACCTCGGCGACTTCGTGGCCGGGCTCGCCCACTTGCTCAAGCCGAGCGGTGTGCTCTGCATGGAGTTCCCCCACCTGCTGCGCCTCCTGGCCGAGAGCCAGTTCGACACCATCTACCACGAGCATTTCTCCTACTTCTCGCTCACCACGGCCAGCCGGGTCTTCGCCGCCCATGGCCTTGCAGTGTTCGACGTCGAGGAGCTCGGCACCCACGGTGGCTCGCTCCGGGTCTACGCCGCGCGGGCCGAGGCCGGGCGCGCTCCGAGCGAGCGGGTGCTCGAGCTCAGCGAGCGCGAGCGCAGCGCCGGCCTCGAAGGCACGGAGGTCTACGCTCGCCTCGCGGCTCAGGCCCACCGGGTGAAGGTGGAGCTGCTGCGCTTCCTGCTCGACGCCGGCGCCGCCGGCCGCAAGGTGGCCGGCTACGGCGCGCCGGCCAAGGGCAACACCCTGCTCAACTTCTGCGGCGTGAAGCCGGATCTCCTGCCCTACACGGTGGACCTCTCCCCGCACAAGCAGGGCCTCTACCTGCCCGGCACGCGGATTCCCATCTACGCTCCCGAGCATCTGGCCGAAGACCGCCCGGACTACGTGCTGATCCTGCCCTGGAACTTGAAGGAGGAGATCCAGAGCCAGATGGCCAGCGTGCGCGCCTGGGGCGGCCGCTTCGTGGTGCCGATCCCCGGGCTCACCGTGTTGCCCTAGGGAGCCGAGAAGGTGAAGCTGACCGAGCTCTCGCTGCGCGGCGCCTATGTGGTGTCGATCGAGCCGGTCGAGGACGAGCGCGGCTACTTCGCCCAGACCTTCAACCGCGAGGAGTTCGCCTGGCAGAGCCTGGAACGCCACGTCGAAGTGGCCGCGGTGGCCTTCAACCGCAAGAAGGGGACTCTGCGCGGCTTGCACTTCCAGCTGGCGCCCTACCAGGAAGCGAAGCTGGTGCGCTGCACGCGGGGAGCGATCTACGACGTGATCGTCGACCTGCGGCCGGACTCGCCCACCTACACGCGGCATTACTCGCTGGTGCTGCGGGCCGAGAACCGCGAGCAGCTGTTCGTGCCGGAGGGTTTCGCCCACGGCTACCAGACCCTGGCCGACGACACCGAGGTGAGCTATCTGATCTCCGCCCCCTACGTGGCCAAGGCCTCCCGCGGCTATCGTTACGACGACCCTTCGTTCCGCATCAACTGGCCGGAGCGGGTGGCGATGATCTCCGAGCGGGACCTCGCCTTGCCCTACTTCCACCACCACCCCAGGCCATGACCGCCCCGGCTGAGCCCCAGCCGCTCGCGAGCGAGCTCCTGGCCCGCGGCGAGGAGATGAAGGCCTGGATCCGCCGGGCGTTCCCGATCTGCCGCAGCATCACTGGCGACGGAGTGCGGCAGACTCTGGCCCTGGCCCGCGAAATCGCCCCCTTTCAGGTGGTCGAGGTGCCCTCCGGCACACCGGCCCTGGATTGGACGGTGCCCCGCGAGTGGCGAGTGCGCGAAGCGTGGATCCGGGACCCGTCGGGCCGCAAAGTGGTGGACTTCGCCGAGCACAACCTCCACTTGATGAGCTACAGCGTGCCGGTGCACGCCCGGCTCTCGAGAGCCGAGCTCGAGGGGCACCTCCACAGCCTGCCCGAGCAGCCGGAGCTGATCCCCTACCGCACCAGCTACTACCAGGAGAATTGGGGTTTCTGCCTGCCCCACCGCCTGCGCCAGACCTTGCCCGAAGGCGAGTACGAGGTGCTGGTGGCGAGCGAGCTTTTCGCCGGCTCGCTCAGCTACGGCGAGCTTTTCTTGCCCGGCCGGGAGAGCCGCGAGGTGCTCGTCTCGGCCCACCTCTGCCACCCGTCGCTCGCCAACGACAACCTCTCCGGCCTCGCCGTGGCCTGCTTCCTCGCCCGTGAGCTCGCCTCCCGCGAACGGCGCTTCGGCTACCGCTTCCTGCTCCTGCCGGGCACCATCGGTTCCCTGGTGTGGTTGTCGCGCAACGAGGAGGCGGCCCGGCGCGTGGAGGCCGGCCTGGTGGCGGCGAACCTGGGGGACGCCGGCGGCTTCCACTACAAGAGGAGCCGCCGCGGCGATGCCCGCATCGACCGCGCCGTGGCCCACGTGCTGGCGAGCGCCGGGCTGCCCCATGAGCTCGCCGACTTCGAGCCCTTCGGCTACGACGAGCGCCAGTACTGCTCCCCGGGCTTCAACCTGCCGGTGGGCTCGCTCACCCGCACGCCCTGGGGGCGCTACCCGGAGTACCACACCTCGGCGGACAACCTGGAGCTGGTGCGCGCGGCCAGCCTGGGCGAGTCCCTCGCCGTCTACGAGCGCGTGATCCGCCTGCTCGAAGCCGACCGCCGCTACCTGAACCTCTCGCCCAAGGGCGAGCCCCAGCTCGGCCGCCGCGGCCTCTACCGCGCGGTGGGCGGCCAGGGAGCCCGGCAGCGGGAGCTGGCGCTGCTCTGGATGCTGAACCAGAGCGACGGCGAGCAGCGCCTGCTGGACATCGCCGAGCGCTCCCGCCTGCCCTTCGAGGCCCTGCTCGAGGCGGCCACGGACCTCGAGCGAGCCGGCCTGCTTTCCCCCATGGGAGAACGATGAACGCCCTAGCCGACCAGATCTACCTCGTCACCGGCGCCTCGAGCGGTATCGGGGCGGCGATCGCCCGAGTTCTCGCCGCCCGGGGGGCCCGCCTGGTGCTCTGCGGGCGAGACCGTGCCCGCCTCGCCGGTGTGGCCGAGGAGCTCCGCGGCGTCTCTCCCGAGGTGGACGTGCAGAGCGCCGACCTCGAGGACGAAGCCGCCCTGCGCCGCCTCGCGGCACGGGTGCTCGGCACCTTCGGCGGCGTGGACGGCCTGGTGCATTCGGCGGCGGCGTTCACCCGCGGGCCAGTCGCCGAATTACCCGTAGCCGAGCTCGACGCGCAGTTCCGCCTCAACCTCAGGGCCCCTTACTTGCTCACCCAGATGCTGCTGCCATCGATCCTCGCCCGGCGGGGGCAGATCGTGTTCGTGAACTCCACCACCGGCAAGGTGACCCGCGCCGGGGTGAGCGCCTACGCCGCCAGCAAATTCGGCCTGCGGGCCTTCGCCGACTGCCTGCGCGAGGAGGTTGCCCGGGAAGGGGTGCGGGTGCTCTCGATCTACCCCGGCCGCACGGCCACGCCGATGCAGGAGCTGGTGTGCCGGCTCGAGGGCATCCCCTACCTCCCCGAGAAGCTGCTCCAGGCACCGGACGTCGCCGCCCTGGTGGTGGCCGCTCTGGCGCTGCCGAGGAGCGCCGAAGTGACCGAGATCGACGTCCGCCAGAGCCTGGCATGAGCACGCCGCCGAGTGTGGAGAGCCTGCTCGCCGAGCTCGAGGCCGGGGCCCGGCCGGCGGCTGCCCCGCCCCCGGAAGCGCCCACCAGCACCGGCTGGCTGCCCCTGCTGGTGGCCCTCGCCCTGCTCTGGTTGCTGTGGTCCACCTGGGTGGTCTACCCGCTCAAGCTGCTGGTAGTGCTGTTCCACGAGCTCTCCCATGGCCTGGCCGCCGTGGCGACCGGCGGCGAAGTGCTGGGCATCGAGCTCGTGCCCCAGGAGGGAGGGCTGTGCAAGACGGCCGGCGGCAGCCGCTTCCTGGTGCTCTCGGCCGGCTACCTCGGCAGCCTGGTCTGGGGCGGGCTGATCCTGAACCTCGCCGCCCGCTCCCGGCGGGACCGCCTGCTCACCGCCATCCTGGGCGCCCTGCTGCTGGCGACCGCGCTGTTCTGGGTGCGGCCCATGCTCTCCTTCGGCATGGTTTTCGCCCTCGCGGCCGGCCTTGCTCTCCTTGCCGCCGCCCGCTGGCTCTCCCCGGGGGGCAACGACTTCCTGCTCCGCCTGGTGGGCTTGACCAGCATGCTCTACGCCGTCTTCGACATTCAGGACGATGTGCTCTCCCGGCCCCACCTCAGCGAGTCGGACGCCGGAGCCCTCGCGGCCCTCACCGGCATTCCCACCCTGGTCTGGGGCTTCCTCTGGATCGGCCTCGCCGTCCTCGGCGCGGGCTATTTCCTGTTCCGCTCCCTGGCGCCTCGGCCCGGGACGGGCGCGAAAAGCGCCTAGGCGAGCAGCGTCGAAACCGGCACGGAGAGCCGCCCCCCGCCCTCGGGAAGCAGCAGCTCCACCTGCTCGCCGGGGCCGAGCACCTGCCGCACCCGGTAGCTCTCGCCCTCCGGGCTCTCGTGGCATTCCACCTGGTTCTCGAGCAGGTTGAGGATCAGGTACTGGGGGATGCCTGCCGAGGCGTAGATGCGCTGCTTCCAGCCTCGATCCCGGCGCAGCGAGGAGTCCGCCACCTCGATCAGGCAGGAGACCTCCTCTGGGCCGGGATGCCGGTCCCGGTAGCGCGCCGGCTCGCCCTGGACAATCATGCCGTCCGGCTCGGGCTCGTTCTTCGGCAGGATGGTGAGCGGACTCTGGAGCATCACATGGCATCCTCGATCCGCAAGAAACCGATCGAGGCGCATTAAGGCCATCACAGTTAGCCGATGCCGCGGGCTGATGGTCATCCCGGCTCCCCCCCGGTCCTTCTGCACCAGCAGCCCGTCGAGCAGCTCGATGGGGTCCCCGTCCTCGAGGATGCCCGTTTCGAGCATCTGGTGGTACTGCTCGACCGTCAGGCCGGCGAGTTCGCCGGGTTCGAGCAGGCTGGGTTTGAGGGCGGGAAGTGCCATGTCCCTGGTACCGTGGGATCCAGTCTACTCGATCGCCACGGCCTCGGGAGCCCGCACATGGGTGCCGACGGGGAGGTCGCGGGTCACCACCGCGCCCGCTCCCACTTTGACATCGTCGCCCAGGGTGATGGCGCCGATCACGGCTGCATGGGCGCCCACGAACACCCGGTCGCCCAGTCGGGGCATTTCTCTCACCCGTGCCGCAGAAGGGGAGCCCAGCGTGGCACCGTGCAGGAGCAGGCAATCCTCCCCCACCACGGCGTAGCCCCCCACCACCAGCCCCACGCCGTGGGAGATCCTGAGCCCCGGGCCGATCTCGGCCGAGGGCGAGATCTCCACCCCGGTCACCATCTGGCTGAAGCGGGCGATCGCCGGGCCGAAGACAGGGATGCGCCGCACCTTGAACCAGCGGGCCAGCCGGTAGAACACCACCGCCTGAAAGCCGTTGTCGAAAAGGGCAGCGGAGAGCGCCTGGCCGAGGCTCGGCGGCCGGCCTTCGGAGCCCAGGCGGTCGATGTCGCGGCGCAGATTGGCGAGCATTCCTAACCCTCGTAGCGCGGCGGCGGGGAGAGAGCCAGCCTGAACCCCTCGCGGTAGCCGCGCACCTTGGCCAACACCGCCGCCTGATTGCCCTTCACCAGCTCGCGGACGAACGCCGCGGGGATCGCCGCGGCGATCGCCAGGGCGGCCCCCGGCCAATGCCAGGGCCGAGCGTAGCGCCGTAGGAAGACCGCCGTCGAGCGGGCGCTGTGAAAGGTCTTCGCGGGTTTGTAGCCGCCGGTGGACACCGAAACCATATGCCAGAGCTTCGCGCGGTGGGCGTAGAAGCAGCGGAAGCCATGCTGGCGGGCGCGATAGCAGAAATCGGCATCCTCGAAGCAGAGTTGGAAGATCGGGTCCCAGTAGCCCACGGCCTCCACCACCGCCCGCTTGATCAGCATGGCGCAGCCGTTGACGTAGTCCACCTCCCGGTCGCGGTCGAACTGGCCGTGGTCCAACCGCCCCTCGCCCCGTTCGCGGGTCACCGCCTCGCCGAAGCGCAGCTTGCCGCCGGCGGACCAGATCCTGCCGCGATCCCAGAAGTAGTAGCTCTTGGGCCCCACGATGCCGATCTCCGGCGCTCGCTCGGCCACCTCCACCAGGCGGCTGAGGAAGTCCGGGGCCACCTCGATGTCGTTGTTGAGCACCAACAGGTAGTCGAAGCCCTGGGCCATCGCCCAGCGCATGCCGAGGGTGGCGCCGCCGGCCGGGCCCAGGTTCACCTCGGTGCGCAGCTGCTGGACGGCCGGGAAGGCCCGGGCGATCGCCTCGTAGGAGCCGTCGCTCGAGCCGTTGTCCACCACCACCAGCTGCAAACTCGGGTAGTCGAGGGCCGAGAGGCTGGCGAGGGCCTGGAGCGTCACCTCGCGGCCGTTGTAGTTGAGCACGATGGCCGCCACGCTGGGCGCGGCGGCGCTCATCCCGAAAGCCCTCGCGCCTCCGCCCAGCGGGCGAAGAACAACAGCCGCCAGAGTGGATACTGGCAGTCTCCCCGCCGGGAGAGGTGCACCTCGAAGTAGCGCCCGGCCACCTTGCGGTCGAGGTAGCGCCAGGCGGGGTGGCGCTCGTCGCCGAGCACCGCCTCGAGCGAGGGCGCGAGCTCCCGGCGCAGCCAGCGCGAGATCGGCACGCCGAAGCCCATCTTCGGCCGGTCGATCAGCCGCTGGGGCACGTAGCGGTAGGCCAGCCGGCGCAGCAGCACCTTCTGCTCGCCGGCGCGCATCTGCAGCCGCCCCGGGGCCCGGGCGGCGAGCTCCGCCACCTCGTGGTCCAGCAGGGGGCAGCGCACCTCGAGGGAGAAGCGCATCGAGGCCCGGTCCACCTTCACCAGCACGTGGTCGGTCAAATAGTTCTCGAGATCGGCGTCGCGGCAGCGGTCGAGGAAGGGCAAGCCGGGCACGCGGAAGAAGTCCGCCGCGGCCTTCTGCTGCCGGCTGTCGCCGAGGGCGCTCCGCACCTCGGGGCCGAGCAGGGCCAGATAGTCCGGCGCGAAGCCCAGGGCGTGGTGGTAGAGGTCGAAGCCCTCGAGGCTGCCTCGAGAGAGCGCCCGGCGCAAGTACGAGCACGGCGGAAAGAGCCGCGAAGCCGCGCCGGCCACCGCCCGGCCGAGCGGCGTGGCGAGCTTCGAGAGCTGGGCGAGCCGGGCGCTCGCCCGGTAGCGGTCGTAGCCGAAGAAAAGCTCGTCCCCGCCGTCCCCCGAGAGGGCCACCGTCACGTGCCGGCGGGTCATCCTCGAGAGGTAGTAGGTGGGGATCGCCGAGGGATCGGCGAAGGGCTCGTCGTAGGTGGCCACCAGCTCAGGCAGGGCGGAAAGGGCGTCCGGCGTCACGATCTCGCAGTGGTGCTCGGTGCCCAGATGCTCCGCCACCGCCCGGGCGTGGGCGGATTCGTCCCACTCGGCCTCAGCGAAGCCGATGGCGAAGGTCTTCACCGGCCCGCTCGCATGCTTGGCCATCAACGCCACCACCAGGCTCGAGTCGATGCCGCCCGAGAGGAAGGCGCCGAGGGGCACGTCGGCGATCAGCCGCAGCCGCACCGCCTCGGAGAGCACGGCCTCCAGCTCTTCGAGGAACGGCCCTTCCTCGAGCGCCTCCTCGGGGCGGGGCTCGAAACGCCAGTAGCGCTCCACCCGGGCCTCCTCCGGAGAGCCGTCGAGGTCGAGGGTCAAGGTGTGGGCTGCGGGCAAGCGGCGAATCTCGCGGTAGATCGAGTGGTCGCCGGCGGTGTTGCCGTACACCATGTACTCGCCCAGAGCCGCCAGATCGAGCTCCCGGGAGAGCTCCGGCAGCCGGGCCAGGGCCTTGATCTCCGAGGCGAAGGCGAAACGCTCCCGGCCGGTGCGGTAGTAGAACGGCTTCTTGCCGAAGCGGTCCCGGGCCAGGAACAGCTTGCGGCGGCCGAAATCCGCCAGCACGAAGGCGAACATGCCCCGCAGCCGGGGCACCAGGGCCGGGCCCCACTCTTCCCAGCCATGGGCCAGCACCTCGGTGTCCGAGTGATCGGTCTTGAAGCGATGGCCGCAGGCCTCGAGCTCGGCGCGCAGGGATTGGAAGTTGTAGAGCTCGCCGTTCAAGATCACCTGCACGGTGCCGTCTTCGTTGGCGAGCGGCTGGTCGGCTTCGCGAGCGAGGTCGATCACCGCCAGGCGACGATGGCCCAGGCCCACGTTCTCGCGCAGCAGGAGGCCCGAGGCGTCCGGGCCGCGGTGCCGCAGGGTATCGGTCATGGCGGCGAGCAGAGCCTCGTCCACCCGCTCTCCGGGCCGCCCCACCAGGCCGGCGATGCCGCACATCAGGCACTCCTCCCGGCCGCGGCCAAGAGCAGGCTCTGCCAGCGCGGCAGAACTCGAGGCAGGTCGAAGCGCTCGCGGGCCTGGGAACGGGCGGCCTCCCCCATCGCCCGCCGGCGCTCGGCGTCCCGGCCCAGCTCGAGCACGGCCTCGACTCCTGAGGCGACGTCCCTCACCGGGTAGAGGCGGCCGGTTGCGCCTTCGCTCACGATCTCGTCCGGCCCGTGGGGGCAGCGGGTGGCCACTGCCGGCAGGCCCAGGCCCTGGGCTTCGATCAACACGTTGGGCAAACCCTCGAAATCGCTGGTTGCAAGCAGCAGATCGGCCTCGCGCATCAGGGCGAAGGGATTGGCCACGAACCCGGGCATTTCGAGCCGATCCCCGAGCCCGAGGCGGGCGGCTCGGCGAGCCAGCGCCGGCCGCAGCGGGCCCTCACCGCACAGCCAGAGCCCGGCGTCGAGCTTACCGCGAAGGCGGGCGAGAATCTCGAGGGCGAGCTCCGGCCGCTTCTGGGCCGAGAGCCGCCCCAGCCAGAGCAGCTGCAGCCGGCCCTGCCGCCGCCCAAGCTGCGCCGGCTCTCCGGCCAGGCGATCGATCGCGGCGAAATCCGTGGGGTTCGGCACGGCCTCGAGGCGGGAGGCGATCGCGGGGTATTCGCGGGCCGCAGCCGCCACCATCCCCTGCGAGTTCGCCACCACCCGGCAGGCCCGCGGGTAGAAGCGGCGGGCCGCCAGCCGCTGGTACCACGGCTCCCCGAGCCCCGGGGCGTTGCCCAGCCGGGCCACCCAGGGCAGCTCGAGCGAGGTTCCCGCGAGCGCGGCGCCGGTGAGGCAGTTGGTGGAGAGCACATTCGACAGCACCAGCTCGGGCCGCTCCGCCTCGAGGTGGGCGCGCAGCCGGCGCACCGCCCCCGGCAGGCTCGCCAGGCCGCGGTAACCGAGGGTCTCGATTCTCAGCCCTGCCGGCGCGCCGTAGCGGCGATCGTCCTTGGCCAGGCAGGCGGCCGGGGCGAACCGGGAGCGGTCCAGGTGGCGCAGCAGGGTGGCCGCGAAGCGCTCGGCCCCGCCCCCGGAGAGCGAGTGCGAGACGATCAGCAGGCGCAGGGGGCTAGCTGCCAATCGGCGCCATTCCCGCGGCCGGCAGCACCTCGATCCGGCGGCGCACGGTGGCTCCCGGGTTCTTTTCCGAGAACCAGGCCACGCCCTCGAAGACCGGGTCGATCACCAGCTCGTAGGCTCCGGGGGCCCCGGGAGCCTCGATGTCCATCTGCACCTCGGCCCGCGCTCCCGAGGCAAGCGGCAGCGGCAGCTCGGTGCGCCGGCCGTCGCGCACCACCTCCCGGCCCGCGCCGTCCAGCCAGTGGTAGGCCAGGCGCACCCGGGCCGAGCCACTCGAGCTCCAGGGCTCGCCGCTGGTGTTCTCGAGCACCACCCGGAGGTGGAAGCGTTCGCCGGCGGCGGCCTCGGTGCGCGGCTCGACCTCGTGCCAGGCCAGCGAGTAGACGTTCTTGGCGAGGTCGGTCCCCTCTCCGAGGAAGGCCAGCTCGGCGCCCACGAAGAAGCTTTCGGTCAGCCGGTCGTCCTGGGCGAAGGCCGGGCAGCTGTTGGGTGGCATCTCGCGCACCCAGCTGCGGGGGCGGCCATCCGCCGGCTCGACCTCCAGGCGGTAGAGGTAGAGGATGCCGCGGGGCAGATGGCGCACGCGATCCGGTTCGCCCACGGCCAGACTCAGCCCGGTGGCGCTTCCGGCCTCGTCGACCTCGCCGAAGTCCAGCTGGCGCTCTTCCCGGGCGGTCGCCACCCGCACCCGGTTGCCCGGGGCGTAGCTCCTCACCTCGAAGCGCAGCGTCGAGAGCTTCCGGGGCGACGCCAGCCAGAGCTCCACGAAGCTCGCCCCGCGCGCCCAGAAGCGCTCGCCGCGGGGCAGGAAGACGTCGCGGCGACCGGAGAGGGTGAAATCGCCGATCTCGGCCTTGTCGTAGCCGGGTACCTCGCGCAGCCCGAGCTCGAGGGGGAAGTAGCGGAACGGCCGGTTGCGCACGTGGCTCTGGAGCGTGGGCTCGGGCCCGCCGGCGCCGAACGGCGTGAACAGGATCGGCCCCAGCAACAGCCCGCCGACGGCGTAGCCGAGCAGCACGAGGGCCGCCGGCGCGATGCGGGTCACCAGGAAGAGGAAGGCCGGCACGGCGTTGACGAAGTAGCGATTGCCGATGAACCCGCCGCCGCCCTGCCAGTTGTCCGGAATGAACAAGAGAAAGAAGAGGGCGATCGCCAGGAGGCTCGCCAGCAGCCCCCATCGCCGGGCATCCCGCCAGCCGAAGAGAGCGAACAGGGCGAGCGAAAGTAGGGTGAAGGGCGCGTAGAGGAAGAGCCCGGTATGCCGCCCCCACAGGAAGTAGCCGAAATTCTCCGCAAGTTCGGCCGGGCCGATCTCGGGAGCCTGGAAGATCCACGTCCAGGCGCCGCCGGTGCCGCGCACCGGGGGCGGTGCCCCACCCGGCGGCACCACCACCGGAGCGATCGGCATCTGCCCCGCCTGGCAAAGCACCACGCCCTGGCGTCGCACCCCCAGGTAGCTGGTGGGGTGGCCGGTCAAAGCCAGGGCGAGGCCGGCGGCCAGCCCGAGCGAGACAGCCGCCCCGGCGAGCCAGACGAGGGCCGCCCGGAACCGCCGCCGCAGCAGCCAGGCGAGCACCAGAGGAGCGCCCAGGAGGGCGAGCATCGGCTTGTTATAGACCGCCAGGGACAGCGCCGCGCCCGAGAGCGCCAGCCGCCAGAGGGCCGGCTCGGCCTCGCCTTCCCGGCTGTGGAGGCCGAAGAACAGGCAGGCCGCCACACCGAACATGTTGAACACTTCCGGGTGCAGCCAGAAGACGTAGGAAAAGGCGTTCGAGAGCAGGAAGAACCCGGCTGAAAAAAGCAGGGCCAGCCACGGTGGGTTGAATCGGGAGAGATAGACCCCGCCCATCGCCACCATGGCGAGCAGCATCAGCATGTTGAAGGCGGTGAGCCCGTTGGCGCCGGCAAGGCGCGCCCAGGGTGCGGCGAAAAGCGAGTAGAGGTAGGGCTTGCCGAAGTAGACGGAACGCCAGCCGTCGTCGGTCATCACGATCAGGTTGTCCACCTTGTGGAAGGGGAACTCCCGGAAAGCGCGGTCGACGTCCTTCACCTCCAGGCGCAGATCCCGATCGTAGGCCAGCGAGAGGGCCATCAGGTAGTAGGCCGGCTCGTCCGACTTGAGGCCCGCCGGCAGCCCCGGCTTACCGAGGGTGAGGGGGAAGAGAACCAGGAACAAGCCGAGCGCCAGAAAGGTGAAGACTACCGGGCGGCTCACGGCCCGGGAGCATACCGCACGCTATGTTAAGGTCGCCACGGCATGCGCCGCCGCTTCCTCGCCCTGCTCCCTCTGCTCGCCCTCGCCACCGGTTGCCAGGAGGATCGCCCGCCCCTCCACCCTCGCCACGTGTTCTTGATCACCGTCGACACCCTGCGGGCCGACCACCTCGGCGCCTACGGCTACTCGCGGCCCACCTCGCCCTACCTCGACCGCCTGGCGGCAAAGAGCGTGCTCTTCGAGCGCGCGATCGCCCAATGGCCAAAGACCGGCGTGTCCTTCGCTTCGCTCTTCACCGGCCAATATCCGCAATCCACCGGCCTCACCCACAAGGCGGCAATCCGCATTCCCGAGGGCTACCTCACTCTGCCGGAGTTCTTCAAGGGCCGCGGCTTCAGCACCCTGGGGGTGAACTCGAACGGCGTGCTCTCGGTGGACCTGGACTGGAACCGCGGCTTCGATCAATACCTGGAAACGCGCTCGTTCTTTCCCTTCGACGAAGGGGATCAGCGCGGTTATCGAGATTCGATGAACGCCCGGCGGGTCAACGAGCTCGCCCTGCCCCTGCTCGAGAAGCACAAGAACGACGATCGCCTGTTCGTGTGGATCCACTACTCGGACCCGCACACTCCCTACTTCCTGCCGCGGGACTTCGCCAATCCCTTTCTGAACGACGCCCAATACAGCGGCGACCGCAAGGTGAAGCTCGAAAACCCGGCCCAGGCGGAGATCGACGGCAACCAGGAGCTGAAGTTCTACATCGCCCAATACGACGCCAACATCCGGCTGGTGGACGGGGCGATCGAGCAACTGGTCGGAGCGCTCGAGCACATGGGCCTGCTCGAGGACGGCTGCATCGTCTTCACCGCCGATCACGGCGAGAGCCTGGGCGAGCACGAGTACTACCTAGAGCACGGCCGACTGCCCTACAACACCACAGCCCACGTGCCGCTGTGGCTCTACGAGCCCTACCGCCACGCGCCCGGCCGCCGGGTGCCCCTGCCCGTGGAGCTGGTGGACGTCTACCCCACCCTGCACGACCTGGTAGCCCCCCAGGCCAGCCTGGCCGGCCTCGAGGGCAAGTCCCTGCTGCCGCTCGCCCGCAGCCGGGAGGCCGACCTCAGCCGCGCCGCCCAAGTGTTCCGCTGGGCCTTCTCCGAGGCCGGCGGCGGCACTCCCCTCACGCATTACCGCTCGATCCAGGATCTCGACTGGAAGCTGGTCTTCCACCCCGAGTTGCCGCTCAAGGCGGGCCTGAAGCCGCCCTGGTACGAGCTCTACCACCTGGCTCGGGATCCGCTCGAGGCCAGCGACCTCCTGGCCGCCAACCCCGAGGAGGCCGCGCGCCTGCGTGCCGAGCTCGAGCGGATCATGGACGGCCGGACCTGGATCTACCCGCCCAAGGGTCTGGCCGTGCGCCACAGCCAGGAGGTGGACAAGGCTCTGAAAGCGCTCGGCTATGTGGATTGAGCTCCCCTCGCATGACCCGCGGAATCGCCGCGGGCTCCGCCCCGTAGGTAGGCTGACCCGCTCGGCAGAGGTCTACCGGAGGCGGCGGGTGAGGAGGAGTTCATGAACCGGAACGACGATTTCCTGCGTCTGCTGTCCGTTTTCCACTACGTCGTCGCCGCGATGGCGGCGCTGGCCTCCCTGTTTCCCCTGATCCACCTCGGCTTCGGCGTGGCCATGCTGAGCGGCGTCTTCACCGACTCCCACGGCGACGGCCCGCCCCGCTTCGTGGGCTGGTTGCTGGTGGCTTTCGCCAGCTTCCTCATCCTGGCCGGTCTCTCCTTGGCCAGCTGCTTGGCCCTGGCCGGCCGTTCCCTCGCCCGGCGCCGGCGCTACACTTTCTGTCTGGTGATCGCGGCCATCTCTTGCATGTTCCCCCCGTTCGGCACCGTCCTGGGGGTGTTCACCTTGATCGTCCTGCTGCGCGAGGGGGTCCGCCTGCAGTTCGAGCCGGCATCCGGCTCGGCTCCTTCGTTCGCCCCCGAGATCCCGTAAGCGAGGTGCGATGAACTGGGTCTGCGTCTACTGTGGCTCGAGCGCCGGCAACCAGCCTGGCTATGCCCAGGCGGCGGCCGGCTTCGGCCGGCTGCTCGGCGAGCACGGGCTGGGGCTGGTCTACGGCGGCGGCAACGTCGGGCTGATGGGCATCCTGGCCGACGCCGCCCTGGCCGCTGGCAGCGAAGTGGTGGGGGTGATTCCCGAGCATCTGCGGGCCCGAGAGGTAGCCCATCTCGGCCTGAGCCGGCTCCACGTGGTGAGCTCGATGCACGAGCGCAAGGCCTTGATGGCCGAGCTGGCGGATTGCTTCCTGGCGCTGCCGGGGGGCCTGGGCACCCTGGACGAGCTGTTCGAGATTCTCACCTGGGCCCAGCTCGGTCTCCATTCCAAGCCCTGCGGCCTGCTCGAGGTGAACGGCTACTTCGCGCCTCTGCTTGGCTTCCTGGACCAGGCGGTGGCCGCCGGTTTCGTGCGCAGCGAGCATCGCGCGCTGCTCGAGGTCTCGAGCGATCCGGCTTCACTGCTGGCTGCTCTCGCCCGCCGCTTCCAGGTGGCGCGGACCACCGTCGAGCTTTCCCGGCTCTGAATCCTGGCTGGCGAAGGAGGGTCGATGGCACGAATCCCAGGCATCACCCGCGGCGGCTCGATCGTCACCCGCATCGCCTTTTTCTTCAGCCGCAAGCGGGTGGGCAAGGTGGTGGCGCCGCTGCGCATCCACGCTCTCTCCCAGCCGGTGCTCTACGGCTACGGCCAAATGGAGCTAGCCCTCGAGAAAGCTCGGCGGGTGCCGGCCGGGCTCAAGCAGCTGGCGCAGATCCGCGCCGCCGGCAAGATCGGCTGCCCGTTCTGAGTGGACATCGGCTCTGCCGTGAGCAGAGCCTCCGGCCTCGCCGAGGAGAAGCTCCTGGCCCTACCCCAGTACGAGAGCTCAACGGCCTTTTCCGAGCTCGAGCGCCAGGTGCTGCGCTACGCCGACGCCCTGACGGCCACTCCCGCCCAGGTGCCCCAGGAGCTCTTCGCCGCCCTAGAGGCCGAGCTCGGCGAGGCGGGTCTGGTGGAGCTCACGGCCGCGATCGCCTGGGAGAACTACCGTGCTCGATTCAACCGGGCCTTCGAAGTCGAGGCCGAGGGCTTCCTCGAAGGGGCCCACTGCCTGCTGCCCGCGCCTCCGGCGGGGAAGAGCTAAGGTCCGCCTTCGAGAGGAGGCCCGGCCTCGGCGCTCGACGCCTACGAGAGCCCAGCTTCGAGCCTCCTCGCCAAGGTCGCGGAACCTCAGAGGGCCGGCGCCACGTAGAGAGCGCCGTCGCTCAGCTCTTCTCGAGGCACCACCCACAGCGACGTCCGGCGCGCGCCATCCGAGCGGATCTCTAGGGCGCCGCTCGCTCCCCCGACCCAGACTCCCGAGCTGGTGGCGTCCGCCACCAGGAATCGGATCGGATTTGCGTCGGGCGGCAGCGCCGTGGTGGTGACCACACGGGCGAGGTCGTCGATCCTCATGACACTGTTGTCGACCCCCGCGAACACGCCCCCGTGGCCGTCGCTCTCCACCAGGGAAAGCCCGCCCAGGGGCCGGATCAGCTCGAGTTCGCCATCCGCCCGGTATCGCCGCAGCTGCCCGGACACCGCGGCCCACACCGAACCGCTTTCGCGGTCCACTGCGAGATCCGACACCGCAACGCCCGGTTCGAGATCCAGGCGACGCAGCAGGGTGCCGCTCACCGCGTCGCGCACCTCGACCGTGCTGGCGGTGGCGACCCACAGCTCCGAACCCACCACCTCGAGCTCGCGCACCGAGTCCGGCAGGGTCTGGCCGGCCAGGCGCTGTCCTCCTGGCCCCCAGTTGGATAGCAGCGTGTCCACCGCCAGCCACACCGAGCCGTCTTCCGGCCGCACCGCCAGCTGCGCCGAAGTCTCTGGAGCGGCGATCGGGATGGCCAGCTCGAGGCCGCCGGAGAAGTTGTAGCGGCGCAGCTCCGAGCCCACCAACGCCCAGCCGACGAGGCGATCCGAGTCCACCGCCACGGTGCTCGCCTTCTGCCCGCAGAGCAGGTCGCAGCCATGGCGACCTTCGGGCGTGGGCGCCAGGGCGAGCCCTCCGCTTTCGGCCATCCATAGGAGCCCGTGCACTTCGCGCGGAATCACCCGGGCGACCCAGAACTGGGCATCGAGCTGCGAACCCCTGGGGCGGCTGCCCGTCCAGGACAAGGTGATAGTCCCGCGCAGCGAGAAGCCCTCGTTGAGCTGGGCTCCCACCAGGCGGAGGATGTCCGTTGCGCCGCCCGGGGCCCCTACGACCTCCGAGGCTTCGGGAAGAGCGGCCCCATCGAGCTCGAGGTCGGCCACCCGCGCCACGGCACCTGCCACCTCTGAACGGGTCCGCACCAGGATCTCGTTGTTGTTCCAGGTCACATTCTGGAGCGTGCCGACCCAGCCGGAGAGGCTGGCGTATTGCAGCCTGAGGGTGACGGTTCCGCTGCCACCGCCTTCCAGCGCGAAGCTCACGGGTTGGCCGTTGGGCCAGCCCGGGAACTCGGCGAAGGCGACGGCGCCGTCGCTCAACAGGCTCGGGCTCCGGCGCGCGCTGAGCTCCCACTCGCCGGGGCCCCCGATCCGCGCCTCGAGAACGGCCCCGAAAGCGCCGCCCTGGGCCTCGACCATCGAGGTCGCCGAGGCGTCGCTCGAATAGTGGCGTGTGGCGAAGACTTGGTGGATGGGAATCGGGGGGGAATCGACGGCGGGGATCGAGGAGGTCTGGGCTGTCGCAGCGGGCACCCAAGCGGCAAGCACAAGCCCAAGGAAGCTGTAATGCAACATGTAAGATGGATAATATGCTCTCATTTCTTTTCCTCCTTTCGAAAATCCTAGATCATCATACACCTCCTGACTGCACTGGATAAGCTCGGAGGAGAAATTTCTGCCGGGAGGCCTGAGCCCGGCTCAGCGAGAAGCCGTGCGCCGGGCCGTCCAGCGTAGATAGGGGCCGAACTCGGCCTTGCCGGGTGGCGCGATGTTGAACTCTCCACTCAGGCCGGCCTCGCCGGCTTTCCGGTAGCGCAGCTCGAAGCGAGGCGCTCCAGGAACCGACTCCGAGACCAGGCGAACATCGCCCTGCCCGGCCGAGACGTCCACCGCGTAGTGGAGCACATGCCCCTCGCTGTCGAAGTAGATGGCTTTGAGGGCCCCGTCCGGCGCCTCTTGGTAGAGCACCATCAGGTCCTCATGGTGGGAGGCCGGCCGACCCTCCGCCGCCGGGTAGTCGGCCACGTTGTGGCGAGTGAGCACCGCCCCCCCGGCTTCGAGCTGGAACGAGAAGCTGCCCGCGCCGGTCCCAGGCTGCCCGCCGCCCTCGGCGACCCACTCGCCGATCAGGAACTCGAGCGGCTTCCAGTCGGTGGACGAAGCGGCCACTGACGGGGCCAGCAGGCTGAGGACTGCGATGATCCCAACTGCGGCTCGTGCTGGCATCGTGGGCCTCCCGGCTCAGAGATAGTTGTCCGGATTGCCGGTCTGGAACACCACCACCCGCTCGCCCTCGCGGAGCTCGCCGCGGGCAGCCAGATCCTCGAGGGCGGCGAGAGCCGCGGCGCCTTCCGGCCCCACGCGCAGACCCTCGCGGCGGGCGGCCTCGGCGGCGATCGCCGGCAGGCGCTCCTCCGCCACGGCAAGGGCTCGACCGCCGGTCTCGGCGAGGGCACGGAGGATCAAGAAATCCGCCACCGCCTGCGGCACCCTCAAGCCCCAGACTTCGGTTTGCGGATCCTCCCAGGTCGGAGCCTGGTCCAGGCCCCGCTCGAAGGCGCGCACCAGGGGCGCGCAGCCGGCCATCTGCACCACCACGAAGCGGGGCCTGCGGCCGGGCGGCAGGAGGCCGAGCTGCTCGAGCTCGTCGAAGGCCTTGTGCATACCCACGATGCCAGTGCCGCCGCCGGTCGGATAGAGGATCCAATCCGGCAGCTCCCAGCCGAATTGCTCGGCGAGCTCGAGGCCCATGGTCTTCTTGCCCTCGGCGCGGTAGGGCTCTTTCAAGGTGGCCAGGGTCCAGTAGTCTCCGCCCTGGGCCGCCAGCAGCTTGCCGGCCTCCACCAGCGTGCCGGGAGCGGTGAACACCTGGGCGCCCATCTCTCGGCAGCGCCGCACCACGGTCTGGGGGGTGTCCTCCGGCACGGCCACCCGCGCCGGCAGCCCGGCGGCGGCGGCGAAGGTGGCGAGTGCGATGGCGGCGTTGCCGGCGCTTGGCAGCTGCACCCCCTCGGCTCCCAGCTCCCGGGCCCGGTTGACCGCCAGGGAGAGCCCTCGGGCCTTGAACGAGCCGGTGGGGTTTCCGCCCTCCTCCTTGAGCCACACCTCCACACCCGGTGGGCCGATCCGCCGCAGGGGCAGAAGCGGCGTGCCGCCCTCACCCAGGTCCACCCGCCGCTCGAAGTCCGCCAGGGGCAGCAGCTCGCGGTAGCGCCACAGCGTCCAGGGCCGGGTGGCGAGAGCGGCCTTGAGCTCCCGGCCGCGGGCGGCGTCGAGCTCATAGCGCACCAGCCAGGGGGCGCCGGCCGGCGAGAGGAAGGCCGGGCGATCGAGCGGCGCCTCTTCACCGGTCCTCGAGCAAACCAGGCAGCGAGCCCAGGTGGTCATTCCAGAAGCTCCCGAATGGAATAGCTCTCGGCCCGCCTGAAGCCGGCCGAGGCCAGCATCTCGGCGATCAGCCCGGTGGTGAGCACCTGTACTCCCACCACCATCAAGAGCACCCCCAAGAGCAGCAACGGCCGGTTGGAGAGGTAGCTCCCCTGCAGCCAGAGCAGGGCCAGGTAGACGTTGATCAAGAAACCCACGCCCAGAAAGCCCAGGCCGATCAGGCCGAAAAGGTGGAGGGGCCGGCGGGTGTAGCGGGTGATGAAGAGCACCGTGATGAGATCGAGCAGGCCTTTGTAGAAGCGATCCCAGCCGTATTTCGACACGCCGTGCCGGCGGGGATGGTGGCGCACCTCGATCTCGCCGATGGCGAAGCCGCGACGGCTGGCGAGCACCGGGATGTAGCGATGGAGCTCGCCGTAGAGAGCGATCTCCTCCACCACCTCGCGGCGATAGGCCTTGAAGCCGCAGTTGAAGTCGTGGAGATCCACCCGGGCGAGCCGGCGGGTGACGGCGTTGAAGAGCTTCGAGGGATAGCGCTTGGAGATCGGGTCGTGGCGCTGGCGCTTCCAGCCGGAAACCAGATCGAGCCCCCCTTCCTCCAGAGCCGAGAGGAAGCGCGGAATCTCCTCCGGATCGTCCTGGAGGTCGCCGTCCATGGTGATCAGGATCGCCCCACGGCTGTGCTCGAAGCCGGCGGTGAGCGCCGCGGCCTTGCCGAAGTTGCGGCGCAGGCGCACCAGCTTCACCCGCGGGTCGTCCTGGTGCACCCGGCGCACCGCCTCGGCCGTGCCGTCACGCGAGCCGTCGTCCACGAAGACGATCTCGAAGCTCTTGCCCAGCTCCTCGAGCACCCGCGCCACGCGCGCCGCGAGCTCGGCCACCGAGCCCTCTTCGTTGAGCACCGGCACCACCACACTGACGTCGAGAGGACCGGCCGGGGAAGGGGCGGTCGGCTGGGGCCGGGAGCGCGCTGGCATGATCGCGGGGATTCTATCCTGGCTGCGACTCGCCTTTGAGCAAGCCGAGCGCCAGCTTCACCGCACCGCTGGCCGGCTCGGCCTCGAGCCTCACGACCCGGGCCGCCGGCAGATCGAGGCTCGCCTCCACTCGCTGGTAGAGGCTGGGGCAGGCCCGGAACACCCCGCCGGCCAGCACCAGCGGATAGGGCTCCGGGAAGTGCAGCTGCCGGGCCACCGCCCGAGCCGCCCGGGCCAGGTGCTGGGCCGCCTGGTCGAGCAGGGCCCGCGCGGCTTCGTCGCCGCCGTCGGCCTCCTGCTGCACCAGGGCGGCGAGCTTGGCCACCCGATAGCGGGAGAGCTCCTGGTCGTAGAACCACTTCACCAGCCCAGAGGGCTCCGAGACTCCCACTTCCAGGCAGATCCGCTCGTAGAGCGAAGTGGCCGGCCCGCGGCCGTCCGCCGCTCGGATGCCCTGGCGCACCGCGGCGTGGCCGAGCCAGAAGGACGAGCCCTCGTCCCCCAGCAGGTAGCCCCAGCCGCCGGAACGGGCGGTCTCGCCCGCGGGGTCCACGCCGTAGGCAATCGAGCCGGTGCCGGCCACCACCACGATGCCGGTGTTCTCCGGAGCCCCGGCGGCAAGGGCGATGTAGGCGTCGTTGACCACCAGCACCTCGCGCCTTAAGCCCAGGCGGCGCAGCAGCTCCACCAGCAACTGCTTGTCTTCCGGCCGATCCACCCCGGCCATGCCCAAGCAGACCGCCGCCACCGGCTCCGGGGCGTCCAGGCCCTCGATCACCTGGAACAGGGCCTTCTCCACCGCCAGCTCGCCGTGCGCCACCAAGTTGGCGCCGCCGGAGCGCATCCGGCCCACCACGCGGCCCGTCGAGTCGGCCAGGAGGCCCATCGTCTTGGTGCCGCCGGCATCGATGCCCAGGACGTAGCTCATCGCCCCTCCGCCTCCGCCCGCGGTCGTACCCCCAGGCCGGGAGCCTCCGGCAGCACCAGCCGGCCGGAGGCGAAGCCCACGCCCACGAAGGGATCGTCGGTGACCAGCAAATGGCCGTCGAGGTCGAGGAAATCCACCAGGGGAGCGAGCTGCGCCGCCGCAGTGATGCCGAGGGAGGATTCGATCATGCAGCCGAGCATCACCTGCAGGCCGTGGGCGCGGGCCACTTGGATCATCGCCAGCGCCTCGCTCGGCCCGCCGCATTTGGCGAGCTTGATGTTGATGCCGTGGTACACCCCGGCCAGGCGGGGAATGTCCTCCGCGCGGTGCACGTCCTCGTCGGCGAAAAGCGGCAAGGGGCTCTGCCGGGCGAGCTCCCGCGTGGCATCGAGCTCGCCTTCGCGCAGCGGCTGCTCCACCAGCTCCACCCCCATCTCGGCCAGCCACTCGAGGTTGCCGAGGGCTTCCTCGAAGGCCCACCCTTCGTTGGCATCTACCCGCAGGGGGCGGTCCGTGGCGCCGCGCACGGCCTCGAGAAGCCGGCGGTCCTCGGCCGAGCCGAGTTTCACTTTGAGCACCTCGAAGGCGCCGGCCTCCTCCACCTTGGCGACCAGGCGCTCCGGTGTGTCCATGGCGATAGTGAAGGAGGTCACCGGCAGCGGGCGAGGATCGAGGCCCAGAAGCTCATACACCGGCGCTCCCAGGCGTTGGCCGGCGAGGTCCCAAAGGGCCATGTCGAGGGCCGCCTCGGCCGCGCTCTGGCCTGGCACGGCGAGCCTGCGGGCGGTGCCGGCGAAGCGGCGGAGGTCGGCAAGGCGGGGCAGCATCGCCTCGAGGGCGGTGATCGACGAAGCCTGGTCCTGCCGGTAGCGGGCGATCGGCGCGGCTTCCCCCCGCCCCACCCGCCCCTCATCGTCCTCGATCTCCACGAGGGCGCTGCGCCGCGAGTCGCTCGCCCCGCGCGAGAGCCGGAAGGTGTGGCGCAGATGGAGCTCGAACGGGCGGATCGCGAAGCGGCGCACTTCCGCCATGCTAGCTCGCCTTCTCGGCCTCGGGTCGGAGCACCTGGGCGGCCACGCCGGCGAGCCCCAGGAGGCCCACCAGGTTGGGGAAAACCTGCAGGCCGTTCATCAGATCCCCCCAGGCCCAGACCAGGTCCACGCTGGTGGTGGCGCCCAGCACCACCAGGGCGCAGTAGAGCCAGCGGTAGGGCTTCACCACCCAGCCGCCCAGCACGTACTCGAGGAACTGCTCGCCGTAGTAGGCCCAGCCGATCAGCGTGGTGTAGCCGAAGAGCAGGGCCGAGAGGGCCACCACGTAACCGCCCCCGGGCAGCGAGGTATCGAAAGCCGCCGCCACCAGAGCCGTGCTCTTGGCGCCGGACTGCCAGACGCCCGAAACCAGCACGGTGAGCGCGCTCAAAGTGCAGGTGATGAAGGTGACGATGAAGACTTCGATCACCGCGTTCAAGCCCTGCTCGAGCGGCCGCTCGGAGCGGGCCGAGCCATAGGCCACCGCCGCCGTGCCGTAGCCGGCCTCGTTGGCGTAGATGCCCCGGGCGAGGCCGTAGCGCAGGGCGACCATCATGCCCACGCCCGCCGCTCCGCCGGCCGCGCTGTGGAGCGAGAAGGCCTCGCGCACGATCAACGCCAGCACCCCTGGCAGGGCCTCGGCGTGGCGGAGCACCACGATCAGCCCACCCACCAGGTACAACCCCACCATCAGCGGTGCCAGCTTTTCCGCCGCCCGGCCGATCGAGCCGGCGCCGCCGATCACCACCACCCAGGTGAGCACGGCGAGCACCACCCCGCTCACCCAGGCCGGCACCTGGAACTGGCTGGAGAAGACCACGGCGATCGAGTTTGGCTGGGTGAACGGCGTGGTCACCAGAGCCGCCACGCCGGCGATCAGCCCGTAAGCCAGGGCCAGGCGCGGTGCCTTGAGGCCGTCCCGCAGATAGTGCATCGGCCCGGCCGAGAAGCGAGCGCCGTCCACCTGCCGGTAGCGCATGCCGAGCACTGCTTCGGCGAATTTGATCGCCGCGGCGAAGAAGCCGTACACCCACAGCCAGAACACCGCCCCCGGCCCGCCGGTGACGATCGCCGTGGCCACCCCGGCGATGTTGCCCGTGCCCACCGAGGCAGCCAGGCCGGTCATGAAGGCCTGGAAAGGCGTCAACACCCCGCCGCCGCCCCCACCGCTGCCCTTCCCACCCAGGGCCCGCAGCGCCTCCGGGAGACGCAGCAGCTGCACAAAGCGGAACCGCAGAGTGAGATAGAGCCCGGAGCCCAGCAGCAAAGCCACCGTCCAAGGCCCCCAAACCACCCCACTCGCCCAACCCACCGCCCGCCCCAGCATCTCCACCATGGCACCCTCCGGTCACGCGCGAGTTCAGGGTTGGATGATAGCGGGTTGGTAGCAGCAGGACTCCGAGCCCCCGCCAAGCCCAGAGAAGATCCGTGGTCCCCGAACTCGTCTGACTTCGCGTTATTGATTAGACCAAGCCAAGGTCGCGCGACCCGAGCCGGGAAGGTGGCAGCACCCCTCTTGGGCACTATCCCAGCAAACTCGGCGTTGCCGCCGATGTCAGGGAGGGTGTTGCCAAGTCGAGTCTTCGAAACCGATTTGAAGCTCCGACTTGCAGCGGTTCAACCAGTCTCTGGGAGGGATCAGTTCGATCGCCGGAACAGGGAGCCTTCGGAATGCCGACCTTCGAAAAGGCTCGCAGAGTCCAGCGCTGTGGGTCGACGTCGGAGCCGATTCTGGAAGGTCGAAGGGCCAGGCCTCGCGGGGTTCTCTGAAATCGCAATAATCGACTACTAACGTGGCAACTAACAGGCCATCATGAAACGGAAGGAGGATCATCGGCGATGGAAATGTCAATCCTTGCGACAGCTGCCTTTGTCATCTTGGCTTTGCCCAGAGCTGCCTCTGCTGGGGAGTACACAGACCAGGTCAACGGGCAACTGGCAATCGTCAAGCTAGCTGCGCTTACTGATGGTTGGACCGAGACTCACAACGACAGGCTCGACTCTCTGAATTCCGGACAGTCCGACTCATTCACTTTCACTCTCAGGCGAGGCAGGTCTTACAAGGTTCTCTCGGTTTGTGACGAGGACTGCTCGGATCTCGACCTAACGCTTTACGACGAGTACAACAACAAGATCGGCCAGGATCTGCAGACGGACAGCTTGCCCATCATTGGGGTAAACCCACGGTGGACAGGCAAGTATCGCCTGGTCGTGAAGATGTATTCGTGTCACCGCAACCCGTGCTACTACGGGATCAGCATTCTCGGCAAGTAGGCGCCATCTGTTCAAGAGGAAGTGCTTCAGGCATAGCTGAGGCTAGAGGCGCGCACGAGCTCCGGAAGTCTGCGGAGGAGTGGGCTTCGGAACAGGCAGGAGGGTCTGAGGAGCCGAGTCACGCTTGTAAGCGAGAGCGACGCCTCGCTCCCCTACTCCCGCCGCAGTCCGGGCAGGCCGACTCCGGGGGCGGGGCGTTCGCGGAGGACTTCGCGGCGGAAGTGGAAGAGCTCGGCGGGGCGGCCGCCGGTGCTGGCTCGCTGGCGGCCGGTGCCTTCCACCAGGCCGCTGTGCTCCAGGAGCCGGCGGAAGTTGCCTTTGTGGAGGCGAAGGCCGGCGAGGGCCTCGACGGCGCGCTGGAGCTGGAGCAGGGTGAAGGGCTCGCTGAGCAGCTCGAAGACCACTGGCCGGTAGCGGATCTTGCCCCGTAGGCGGCCGAGAGCGGTGGCGAGGATGCGCCGGTGGTCGAAGGCCATGGCCAGCCCGGGCAGGGCTTCGGCCGGCAGCGCCAGGGGCTTCGCGGCCCGGCGGGCGTCGCCGTTCCTCTGGCCGCGCAGCCGCTCGTCCCAGGCCCGCTCGAGGGCGAGGCCGGCCTCGTAGAGCAGCTCGTAGCGCTCGAGCACGCGATCGCCGTCCCAGCCCACCCCGGAGAGACCGAAGGTGATGTCGGCCCGCTCCCGGCGTTGGCGGC
>CALMKX010000253.1 GCA_937867335.1 uncultured Acidobacteriota bacterium | reverse complement strand
AGACGCCATGCGGGCCATGTGCTCCTGGCGCGCGATATGGTGACCCACGGGAAATCGATGAGGCGCAGACGATGGAAACCGTCGCTGAGATCTTCACAACCATGAGTTATGGTCCCGCGCCGGAATCGGCCGGGCCGGCGCGGGCCTGGCTGGCCGAACATGGCCCCGCTCTCGGGTTGTTCATCGACAACGAACTCGCGCCGCCGGTGAGCGGCGAGTATTTCGACAGCATCAATCCGGCGACCGGCGCGACGTTGATCGCCGTTGCCCAATCAGGTCCCGAGGATGTCGATCGGGCGGTGGCCGCGGCGCGCCGCGCCTTCCCCGCCTGGAGGGCGCTGCCGGGTCACACCCGCGCCCGGTACCTCTACGCGTTGGCGCGGCAGGTGCAGAAGCACGCCCGCCTGCTGGCGGTGCTGGAGACGCTCGACAACGGCAAGCCGATCCGCGAGACCCGCGACCTCGACGTGCCGCTGGTGGCCCGCCACTTCTACCACCACGCCGGCTGGGCCCAGCTCGCCGCCCAGGAACTCGCCGGCTACGAGCCGGTGGGCGTGTGTGGGCAGATCATCCCCTGGAACTTCCCGCTGCTGATGCTCGCCTGGAAGATCGCTCCCGCCCTGGCCATGGGCAATACCGTGGTGCTGAAGCCGGCGGAGTTCACTTCGGTGACGGCGATCGCCTTCGCCGAGCTCTGCCGTGAGGTGGGGCTGCCGGCCGGGGTGGTGAACATCGTCACCGGCGACGGCCGCACCGGTGAGCTGATGGTGAAGCACCCCGGCATCGACAAGATCGCCTTCACCGGCTCGACCGACGTCGGCCGGCTGATCCGCCAGGCCACCGCCGGCAGCGGCAAGAAGCTCTCGCTCGAGCTGGGGGGCAAATCCCCCTTCGTGGTCTTCGACGACGCCGACCTCGACAGCGCGATCGAGGGTGTGGTGGACGCCATCTGGTTCAACCAGGGCCAGGTCTGCTGCGCCGGCTCGCGGCTCCTGGTGCACGAGGGCGTAGCCGAGACCTTCTACCGCAAGCTGCGGGCGCGCATGGAGACGCTGCGGGTGGGCGATCCCCTCGACAAGGCGATCGACATCGGCGCGATCGTGGCGCCGGTGCAGCTCGAGCGGATCGACCGCCTGGTGCGCCAGGGAGTGGAGGAGGGAGCCCGCCTCTGGCAGCCCTCCTGGAGCTGCCCCAAGGAGGGCTACTTCTATCCGCCCACGCTCTTCACCGAGGTGGCGCCGGCGGCGACCATCGCCCAGGTGGAGATTTTCGGGCCGGTGCTGGTGGCGATGACCTTCCGCACCCCGGAAGAAGCGGTGGAGCTGGCCAACAACACCCGCTACGGCCTGGCCGCGAGCGTCTGGACCGAGAACCTCAACCTGGCCCTGGACATCGCCGCGAAAATCAAGGCCGGGTCGGTGTGGGTGAACTGCACCAACGTCTTCGACGCCGCGGCCGGCTTCGGTGGCTACCGGGAGAGCGGCTACGGTCGCGAAGGCGGTCGCGAGGGGCTCTTCGAATACGTTCGCCCGGCCTGGGAGCGCGGCCTGCCGGCAGCGCCGGAAGACCCTGCGACCGAGGCGCCCGAAGAGAACTTTCCGGTGGGGGGGCTCGAGGGCCTGCCGCCGGTCGACCGCACCGCCAAGCTCTACGTGGGCGGCCGCCAGGTGCGGCCGGACGGCGAAGGCTCGAGGCCGGTCCTCGGCCCGGGCGGCGAGCATCTGGGCGAGGTGAGCGAGGGCAACCGCAAGGACGTCCGCAATGCCGTCGAGGCCGCCCGCAAGGCCGGCGCGGACTGGGCCAAGACCACCGCCCACGGCCGCGCCCAGGTGCTCTACTACCTGGCCGAGAACCTGACTGCCCGCGGCGACGAGCTGGCCCGGCGCCTCTCGGCGATGACTGGCGCCCCGCTCGAGCGCGGCCGGGCCGAGGTGGAGCTCGCCGTCGAGCGGCTGTTCACGGCCGCCGCCTGGGCAGACAAATACGCCGGCCTGGTGAAGGCCACGCCTCAACGCAACTTCACTTTCGCCGTGAACGAGCCGCTCGGGGTGATCGCCATCGTGCTGCCGGATGAAACACCCCTGCTGGCGCTTTGCTCGACCGTGGGCCACGCCCTGGCGATGGGCAGCACGACGGTGGTGGTGCCTTCCGAGCGCCATCCCCTGGCCGCGACGGACCTCTACCAGGTGCTGGAGACTTCCGATGTGCCGGCCGGCGTGGTGAACATCGTCACCGGCAGCCGGCGAGTGCTGGCGCCGGTGCTGGCCGCCCACGACGACGTGGACGGCATCTGGTACTTCGGCGATCCCGCCGGCGAAGCCGAGGTGGAACGGCTCTCCGCGGGCAACCTGAAGCGCACCCTGAGCCAGCACGGCCGGGCCCGGGACTGGTGGGATCCCCGCCAGGGCGAGGGCGAGCAGCTGCTGCGGGCAGCGGTCCAGGTAAAGAACATCTGGGTGCCCTGGGGGGAATGAGCCGGGGCTTCTAGGACGGCGGTGTTTCGGCCCTGGCCTGTCGCTGGTTGCGCTGGCGGTCCAGCACGGTACGCACCTTGCGGGCGAGGTCGAGGGCGGTGAAGGGCTTCTGCAGGAACTCCACTTCGCCTTCGAGCACGCCGTGGTTGAGCACCACGTTGTCGGTGTAGCCCGAGACGTAGAGCACCGGCAAGGACGCGCCCTTGGCGCTCAGCCGGTCCACCAGCTCGCGGCCGCTCATACCGGGCATCACCACGTCGGTGATCAGGAGCCCCGGCAGACTCTCCGCGCCGTTGACCAGCGACAGGGCCTCGTTGCCGTTCGCGGCGGTCTGCACCTCGTAGCCGAGCCCTACCAGGAGCTCGGCCGCCGAGGTGCGGAACTCGGCGTTGTCCTCCACCAGGAGAATGCGCTCGTCTCCCCGCCGCATCACCTCCCGAGGAGCCTCCTTGGGTTGCTCGGTCGCCGGCTCGCTCGCTCGCGGCAGGTAGATCTTGAAACAGGCGCCGTAGCCCGGCTCGCTGTACACGCCCAGGCAGCCACCGTGCTGCTCGATGATGCCGTAGACGGTGGCCAGGCCGAGCCCGGAGCTGCCGCTCTCCTCCTTGGTGGTGAAGAAAGGCTCGAAGATGCGCGCCTGGACCTCGGGCGGGATGCCCGGTCCGGTGTCGGTCACGGCCAGCAGGATCGAGTCCGGTACCGGGCCCCGGCGAGAGCCAGGCTGCGGAGGGCCCCCGGGCACGTTGGCGGTCTCCACCGTCACCTTGCCGCCGCGGGGCATGGCCTCGCGGGCGTTGACCAGCAGATTCACCACCACCTGCTCGAGCTGGGCCGGGTCGATCTTCACCGCCCAGAGCTCGCCCGCCAGGCTGAGATGGAGGTCGATGTCCTCGCCGATCAGCCGCCGGATCATCGGCTCGAGGCGGTGGATCGCCCGGTTCAAGTCCACCACTTCGAGTTGCATCGGTTGGCGGCGGCTGAAGGCCAGCAGGCGCTTGATCAACGACGAGGCGGAGAGGGCGGTCTGGATCACCTCGTCCATCTTGCGGGCGGTGCGGCTGCCCGGCTCCTCGCGCATCCGCACCAGCTCGCAGTGACCGGTGATCGCCGCCAGGTAGTTGTTGATGTCGTGGGCCACACCGCCGGCCAGACGCCCCACCGCCTCCAGCTTCTGCGAGCGCAGCAGGCGCTCCTCGCTCGCCCGCAGGGCGGATTCGGCGGCCCGGCGGCGGCGGCCGTGGTTGGTGAGCGCCACGGCGCCCACGGCCAGGAGGCCGGTCCAGGCCACCAGCAGGCCGCGGAAGATCAACCTCGAACGGTTGTGCGCCTGCGACAGCCGGGTGGTGAAGGCCTGTTCCAGTCGGTCGATCCGCCCGGCGACGTCGTCGAAGACCTGGTCGTAGGTGACATCGAGCGGCGAGCCCACACCCACCGCCTTGCCCGCGCTGTAGCCCTGTTGGCGCTCGAGCGAGAGGCTGGCCAGCCGTTCGATGCCGGAGCGCAGCTCGAGGGCCTGGAGCTTGAGGTCGGAGTCCTCGAGCGCTGGCAGCACGAACCCGCCATCGGTCTTGCCGCCGAGCAGGAGCAGCTCGGTGAGCTCCCGTGCCTGGTCGAGGTTGCCGTCGATCTGCTGCGGGTCGACGGTGTCTCCGGTGACGTACTCCTCCACCCAGAGGTGGGCGGAGGTCACCGAGTTCTTGATCGTGCTCAGCACCTGGCTGACGGTGAGGTCCTCGCGCAACAACCGCTCGCGCAGCCAGTCGCTGCCCACCAGGAGGGCCAGCGCGGCCACACCCACGCCCACCACCGCCACCGGCAAGGGCATCAAGTGGCCCCGGAGCTTGCCCACGGCCGAGCGGAAGGTGGTCAAGAGAACCCTCCAGCGGAGTTGTTGGTGGCCGAAGCGTAGCAGGAAAGCAGCTACTGGAGGGGCTCGGAGGCCGGGCCACCGCGCTGGGGGCGTGATAGCTTCTGAGGCGAAACGACCTCCGAGCGACGAAATCATTCCCCCTTGGCAGTGAGGCAACTGAAGAGAAGGAGATGGGTGTGACGACCTACAACGGCTTGACTCCACCTTCGGATGGCGCCGAGATCGGCTGGCAGGACGGCCGGCTGGCGGTTCCCGCCCGTCCGGTGATCCCTTTCATCGAAGGCGACGGTACCGGCCCGGACATCTGGCGCGCCACTCGCGCCGTGCTCGACGCCGCGGTGGCCAAGAGCTACGGCGGGTCTCGCTCGATCGCCTGGTTCGAAGTCTTCGCCGGCGAGAAGGCCAAGGATGGCTTCGGCGAATGGCTGCCGGAAGACACCCTGAGCGCCATCCGCCGCTACCGCGTGGCGATCAAGGGCCCGCTCACCACGCCGGTGGGCGGCGGTATCCGCAGCCTGAACGTGGCCCTGCGCCAGCTTTTGGACCTCTACGCCTGCGTGCGCCCGGTGCGCTACTTCGAGGGCGTGCCTTCGCCGGTCAAAGAGCCCGGCAAGGTGGACATGGTGATTTTCCGCGAGAACACCGAGGACATCTACGCCGGCATCGAGTGGCCTAGCGGCTCGCCGGAAGCGAAGAGGGTGATCGATTTCCTCGCCGAGCTGGGCAAGAAGGTGCGGCCGGATTCTGGCATCGGCATCAAGCCGGTTTCGACCTTCGGCTCGAAGCGTCTGGTGCGCAAGGCCCTCGAGTACGCCGTGGCGAACGGCCGCAAGTCCATCACCCTGGTGCACAAGGGCAACATCATGAAGTTCACCGAAGGCGCCTTCAAGGATTGGGGCTACGAGGTGGCCGCCCAGGAATTCGGCAGCCACACGTTGACCGAGGCGCAGCTCTGGGACGAGCTGGGCGGCAAGGTGCCGGCCGGCAAGATCGTGATCAAGGACCGCATCACCGACGCCATGTTCCAGCAGGTGCTGCTGCGGCCAGACGAATACGACGTGCTCGCCACCACCAACCTGAACGGCGACTACCTCTCGGACGCCCTGGCCGCCCAGGTGGGCGGGCTGGGCATGGCCCCCGGCTCGAACGAGGGGGACGGCTACGCGGTGTTCGAGGCCACCCACGGCACGGCGCCGAAGTACGCCGGGCAGGACAAGGTGAACCCCGGCTCGCTGATCCTCTCCGGCGTGATGCTGCTGCGCTGGCTGGGTTGGGTCGAAGCGGGAGACGCCATCGAGCGGGCGCTCGCCACCACCATCGGTCAGAAGCGAGTGACCTACGACCTCGAGCGGCAGACCGCTGGCGCCACGCTCCTGAAGACTTCCGAGTTCGGCGCGGCGATCATCGAGAACCTGTAGTCGACCGTCTCAACGAGCGGAGCGGCGCAGCCAGAGCTCGAAGCTCTGGCTCTGACCGCCTCGCTCCACGGTGAGCCGCACGCGATCCCCCCAGCGCTTGCCGGCGATCAGGCGGTTCAGCGTCTCGCGATCCGGCAGGGGCTGGCCGTCGAAGGCCAGCAAGCGGTCCCCGGCGGCCACGCCGGCGAGCGCCGCGGGTCCGCCCTCGTCCACCTGGGCCACCTGGCGGCCCTTGCCTTCGGTAGCGGCGATGGTGGAGAGCCCCAGGCCGGGATAGAGCGGATCGCCCTCCTCGGGCACTCCCCACAGGAAGCTGGCGTAGGACGCCCGCACCGCCTCCACCTTCTCGCCCTTGTCGCCGCGCACCGGCACGGTGATGAGCGAGGCCATCTTGCCGGCGCCGGCCGGCAGCCATTGGCGGCTCTGGCGCTCGATGCCCAGGCCGTAGGCCACGTGCCCGGAACCGATCAGCACGACCACGATGGCACCCGGCTCGGGCCGGCTGGTGAGCGCCTGCACGGCGTGGAAGCCCATGGTGGCGTCCCAGGTGCATTGGGCGGCGAACATCGCCTGCCATTGCTCCTCGCTCAGGCTGCCGTGCAGGGCGTCCCCGGAGTCGAAGAAGGCGCGGAAGAGCTGGCGGTGCTCCTCGCTCGAAGTGTCGATCGAAGTGGGAATGTGCGCGGCCTCCTCGGGCGTCAGGTCCTTGAAGCCTTTCTTGCGCACCGCCGTCACCACGTCGCGGGGAGCGTTCAGGGCGTAGATCGGCAGCTGGTGATCGCGGGCGAAGAGGAAGATCTCCCGGTAGTAGGCCCAGGGGAAGCCCCAGCTGTCGTACCAGTGGAAGAGATCGAGAAAGCCCTGCTCGGTGAGCTGCCCGGCCACCCAGCGGTCCAGCCAGGGCTGCTCGGGATAGGGAGCCATCTCGAGGCCGATGAGCACCGGGCGACCGGCCCGCGCCAGCTCCTCGATCACCCGCAGCTCGACGGCATGGGAATCGGCGCTGGTATGGCTCTCGCCCACGAACAGGATGCTGGTGCCCGCCAGCCGGGCAGCCAGGTCCTGGGGGCCGATCACCTCGCCGGTCGCGGTATCGGTGATCGCGTCGAGCACCAGCTTCGCCTCGTGGTCCTTGCGCGCCGGATCCCCCACGGCGAGGTGCAGCACGCCCTCCTCGGCCGCGGCGATGAGGGTGGAGAACGGCAAGAGGAGCAACATCAGGGGCAACAACAGGAGCTTGCGAGCCATGGCCGGCCCTCCGCAGGGAATTCGAGCGGGCCGAGCTTAGCTCAGGGGGAGGTCGAGGTTGCGGCACTCGCCCTGCGAGCTCTGGCAAAAGCTACAATGAGCCGACGCAAGCTCAAGGGGAGTCGATCGATGAGGGTCGTATGGAATTTCCGCAGCAGGAGCAGAACGCTGCCATTCGGGATCGGCCGAGGACTGCTCGGGACGCTGACCACGCTGAGCCTGGCTCTTGCGGCCATTGCCGCCCGGGCCGAGGGCCCGGTGCCGATCTTCGCCGACGGCTTCGAGACCGGGAACACGCTGGCCTGGCCCCTGGTGGTGGGGGAGGCTCCGCTGGTGGCGCCCGAGGTGTTCCGCTTCAACACGCTGTTGGTGCGGGACCCGCATGTGTTCGTGAGCGTGCCCCTCGCCGGCTGCAGCGATTTCACGGACACGGCCCTGCCTTTCGGCCTCGGGCCGTCGTTCAACGCCCAGATCGCCACCTCGCTGACCACCGACGGCGACGGCGACACTTTCCTCGACCTTTCTCCGCTGCTGCAGTTCCGGCCTCTGGACGTGCTGGCCTCGGCCCTCCGGCTGGATCTCGCCCAGGGGCTGTGCACGGCGCCGGTGGCCGGCACTAGCTGCACGCTGGACCCGGCCCAGCTGCCCCGCACCGTGGCCTACGACGGCCTGGCCGCGGGTTCCTGCCTGGGCACCGTGGCCGGCACTACCAGCGGCTACACCCCGGCGCCCACGCTCCCCACCCTGCCTTGTTTCGTGTCCCGAGCGGCCCACCACACCGTGCAGTTCGGGGATTTTCCCCTGCCCCTGCGCGGCGTGCAGATTTCGGCCACCTTCGCCGGCAATCCGCCCACGGCGCTGGCGAGCGGCCTGCTGCGGGGCTTTCTGCGCGAGACGGACGCCGCCCAGGTGCTGATTCCGGCCGATGTGCCGCTGGTGGGTGGCCAGCCGATCACTATCCTCCTGCGGGGTGGCGCCGGAAACTGCGCCCCCGGGGACGACCGCGACACCTTCGAGGGTGTCGCCGGCTGGTGGTTCTACTGGAACTTCGACGCCTCGCCGGTGCCCTTCAGCGGGACTTAGCCTCTAGACGGGGTAGCCGGCCCGCTTCCACTCGGCCAGGCGGCGCACCGCCTCGGCCAGAAGCGGCTCGTCCTTGCAGAAAGCGAAGCGCAGGAAGGGCCGGCCGAGCTCCTTGTGCTGGTAGAAGGAGCTGGCGGGAATGGCCGCCACTCCGGCCTTCTCGGGGAGGCGGCGGCTGAGCTCGACGTCGTCCTCGAAGCCCAGCGGGCGGATATCCCCCAGCACGAAGTAGGTGCCCTCCGGGGCCTCGACGCCGAAGCCCGCCTCGGCGAGGCCCTGGCAGAGCAGGTCCCGGCGGCGCCGGTAGGCTGCCAGGCACTCTCCGAAATAGTCGTCGCCCAGGGTGAGGGCCGTCGCCATGGCGTACTGGAAGGGAGTGGCCTGGCAGAAGGTGATGAACTGGTGGGCGGCGCGCAGGCCGGCGGTCAGCGCCGGGCTGGCGCAGCTGTAGCCGATCTTCCAGCCGGTCAAGCTGAAGGTCTTGCCGGTAGAGGAGATGGTCACGGTGCGTTCGCGCATCCCCGGCAGCCCGGCGATCGGCAGGTGCTCGCCCGCGAAGACCAGGTGCTCGTAGACCTCGTCGGAAACCACGATCAGGTCGTGCCGGCGGGCGAGCTCGGCCACCACCTCGAGCTCCTCTCGCGTAAACACTCGACCGGTGGGGTTCTGCGGCGTGTTGAGCAGGATCAGCCGGGTGCGCTCGGTGATCGCCGCCGCCAGCCGCGCCGGGTCGAAGCGGAACTCCGGAGCTTCGAGCGGCACCGCCACGGCCCGGGCGCCGGCCATCACGGCGCTCGCCAGGTAGGAGTCGTAGAAGGGCTCGAAGAAGATCACCTCGTCGCCCGGATCACAGAGACCCTGGAAGAGGGCGAAGATCGCCTCCGTGGCGCCGGCGTAGACCGTGATCTCACGGTCCGGATCGAATTCGAGGCCGTAGAACCGCCGCTGATGGTCGGCGATCGCACGGTTGAGCTCGGGCACGCCGAAGCTGCGGGCGTATTGGTTGCGGCCGGCCCGGATGGCCGCCACCGCAGCCTCGCGCACCTCGTCGGGACCGTCGAAGCTGGGGGCCCCCTGGCCGAGGTTGACAGCGTTCGCCTTGAGGGCGAGCTGGGTGATCTCCGCGAAGATCGTGATGCCGAAGCCGGCCACCCGCCGGGCGGGGCCCAGGCGCGAGGCGGTCGGGGTGGGAGTCGAGAGCATGGAGGGCCTCCTGGCTCGCGGCGCCGGCGTCGCGAAGGCGAGGAGGCCGCAGCCCCGAGAGTCTAGCCTGTGCGGCTAGGGATAGTCCTCGAGCTCCCGGTAGGGCAGCCCGCAGGGGTAGAAGAGATTGAACACTGGCTGCTCGATGGTCTCGGCGAAAGCGAGGAGCAACGGCCCGAAGGTCTCGATCGGCGAGCCGCCGGTCTCCACCCTTTCGTATTCCTCGACGGAGATTCCCATCGCGGCGGCCATCTCCTCCTTGCTCTTGCCGCGGCGCTCGCGGTGGCGGCGGATCAACTCCCCGGCCTGGCCGGGGCGGCAGTCCCGGGAGCGGCCCGAGTCGGTGAGCAGGCGGGAGGTCGGAGTTTCGAGCGTGATGGCCGCCTGGGCCAGGCGGAAGCCCCAGTCTTCCACCGGCGAGTTGCCGGTTTCCAGGTTCGAGTACTCGCTGCTCGAGATGCCCAGCCGATTGGCGGTCTCCTCGAGGGAAAGTCCCCGCTTCTCACGCTCCTTCTTCAGCACGTCGCCCTGTGTCATGGTGAGCTCCTCGGCATGGCCTTTGGCGGTAGGGGGTCGATCTGTCCCCAGGTATGACAGGAGTTGAAGTCAGGCATCCATTGCAGTGCACCTATTAGGTGCCTTTCGCGGCGTCGGCGTGACAGCCTGCAGAATCTCCGCGAAGGCTCTCGAGCCGAGCCAGGCAGTGACAGCGAGAGCGAGCTTGCAAAGCATCGCAACTGCGTTTCTGCCTCCTCGTGCGCCGGCCTCGGAGCCGCGTTGCCAAGGCTCGGGACGGGGCGATACCATCTTCCCCGGCCTTTCCAGGGCTAAAGGATTCTCGATCGACCTAGAACAACGGTGGGGCAAGGCCATGGCGACGGCAGAACTGGTGGCAGAAGGGTCGGGCATCGAGTTCGGCCTGAGTGACGAACAACTGGCGATCCGCCGGCTGGCGCGAGACTTCGCCGAGCGCGAAGTGGATCCGCTGGTGGACGAGATCGACGAGGCGCAGCGCTTCCCCCGCGAGCTGATGGCCAAGGCGGGAGAGCTGGGCTTTCTGGGCGTGATCTTCCCGGAGGAGTACGGTGGCTCCGGGCTGGGCTATGTGGAGTACGTGTTGGTGGTGACCGAGCTGTCGCGGGTGGACCCTTCGGTGGGCATCTCGGTCGCGGCGCACAACTCCTTGTGCACCAATCACATCTACAAATTCGGCAACGACGCCCAGCGCCGCCGGTGGGTAACGCCGCTCGCCCGGGGCGAGAAGATCGGCGCCTGGGGCCTGACCGAGCCGGGCTCCGGCTCGGACGCCGCCGCCGCCCGCACCAGCGCCCGCAAGGTGGACGGCGGCTGGGTCCTGAACGGCTCGAAAGCCTTCTGTACCCACGGCTCGGTGGGCGACACCTTCGTGATCATGGCGGTCTCCGAGCCCGAAGCCCGCAAGGGGCACAATCTCTCGGCGTTCGTGATCGATCGCGGCACGCCGGGCCTCAGGGCCGGCAAGAAGGAGAACAAGCTCGGCATCCGCGCCTCGGATACCGCCGAAGTGATCCTCGAGGACTGCTTCGTGCCGGAGGATCAGCTGCTCGGCGAACGGGCCGACGGCTTCCGCCAGGCCATGGCCATCCTCGACGGCGGCCGCATCTCGATCGCCGCGCTGGGGCTGGGTACGGCGATCGGCGCTTTCGAGACGGCCCTCGCCTACGCCAAGGAGCGCGAGCAATTCGATCAGCCGATCGCCCGCTTCCAGGCGATCCAATTCGCCCTCGCCGAGATGGCCACGCGGATCGCGGCGGCCGAAGCCCTCACCATGGCCGCGGCTTCCGAGATGGACCGCACCGGCAAGGTGACCCTGAAGGCGAGCGAGGCCAAGCTGATGACCGGCGAGGCGGCGGTGTTCTGCTCGGAACGCGGCGTGCAGATCCACGGCGGCTACGGCTTCATCAAGGATTACCGGGCCGAGAAGTTCTACCGCGACTCGAAGATCTGCACCATTGGCGAGGGCACCAGCGAGGTGCAGCGCCTGGTGATCGCGCGGCAGATGCTCAAGGGCGCCTGAGCGCCATGGAGGCGGCACTGAAGGCGAGCGCAGGCGGGGGCCTGGACCAGCTCCTGGACGGTCTCGCCGCCCGCCGGGCGCGCTCCGTGGGCCGGGCGATCTCCCTGGTGGAGGACGCCGCCGGCCCGGCGGCCGAGCTGATCCGCCGGGTCTACCCGAGGGTGGGCCAGGCGCGGGTAGTGGGCATCACCGGCCCACCGGGCGCCGGCAAGAGCACCCTGGTGGAGCGCCTGGCGAGGGCCATCCGGGCCCGCGGCGAAACCGTGGGCGTGCTCGCGGTGGACCCCACCAGCCCCTTCACCGGCGGCGCCATCCTGGGCGACCGCATCCGCATGCAGAGCCTGGCGACCGACCGCGGCGTGTTCATCCGCTCGATGGCCACCCGCGGCGCCCTGGGCGGGCTCTCGCGGGCCACTCCGGACGCCGTGGACCTGCTCGACGCCGCCGGCTTCGACTGGGTGCTGGTGGAGACCGTGGGCGTGGGCCAGGACGAGGTGGACGTGGTGCGCGGGGTGGATTCCGTGCTGCTGGTGACCGTCCCCGGCCTGGGGGACGACATCCAGGCGATCAAGGCCGGGGTGATGGAGATCGCGGACGTCTTCGTGGTCAACAAGGCCGACCGCGAGGGAGTGGAGCGTACCTGCCGGGACCTCGAGGGCATGCTGGCCCTCTCCCACCAGGAAGGCTGGCAGCGGCCGATCCTGCGCACCGTGGCGAGCCGGGGCGAGGGCATCGCGGAGCTGCTCGAAGCGACCGAGTCCCACCGCCGGTACCTGATCGAGAGCGGGGAGCTCGCCCTGCGGCGGCAGGCGCGCCTGCGCATGCGGGTGGAGACCCTGCTCAAGGAGCGCGTGCTCGCCGCCGCCGACCGCGGCGACCGGCTCGAGCGAGAAGTGGCCCGCTCGCTGGCCGAACATCAAGACCCGTACCACACCGCCGAGCTGCTCTTTGCCGAGGTGGTGGCCGAAGAGCGAGGGCTCGAGCGATGATCCAGGGAGTGGACCATATCGGCATCGCGGTGACTTCGATCGCCGAGGCACGACGCTTCTACGAGGCCCTCGGCCTGGCCGTGACGGCCATCGAGGACGTTCCCCACGAAGGCGTGCGGGTGGCGATCATCCCCTGCGGTAGCTGCCGGATCGAGCTGCTGGAGCCGCTCTCGGCGAGCTCGGGAGTGGCCAAGTTCCTCGAGCGCCGGGGCCCCGGCGTGCACCATCTCTGCCTCTCGAGCGGCGATGTGCGAGGCGATTCCACGGCCCTGCGCGGCGCCGGCCTCGAGCTGCTGCGCGCCGAGCCCACCCCGGGCGCCGAGGGCTGCCTGGTGCAATTCGTCCACCCCAAGAGCGCCGGCGGCGTGCTGGTGGAGCTCTCCGAGCGCCCGCCGGGTGGCGGGCACGGCGGCGAGGGCCACGGTTGAAGCTCGAGCCTGGAGACTTCGTGGTGGTGCACCTGGTGCATCCCAGCGAGAAGCTCTGGGGGCGCCTGGCCGAGCTCGGCGTCGCCGGCGTCACCCTCCGCGGCATCAACCTCGGCAGCTTCGACGAATGGCGACTCGAAGCCGCCCGGGGCGAAGCGACCACCCTCGGCCCGGTGACCATGTTCGTCCCTCTCCACCGAGTGGAGCGGATTTTCCTCGACGAAGCGGTGGGCGAAGTGGAGAGTTACCGCGGCCGCCTCGAGAAGGCGCTCGGGCGGGCGGTGGAGGGGTTGCTCGAGCCTCAGAACTCCAGGAACGCCAGGTAGAACTCTTCGGGCCTGATCTGGTGGGCCACCAGTTGTTCGGCCTTGTCCAGGGTGAGCTCGAACTGGCCGGCGTGGGCCTTGGACTGGGTGAGCATCACGATCTCGAGACCGCCGACCTTCTGGTCGTAGCGGCTCTTGAGGTCGACCAACGCCGAAGCGCAGGCCTGGAGGCCGTCGAAGACCTCGGCTTCGGTGCGGGCCTGGAACTCCACCAGGGGCCGATTCGAGCGCGTGCCCTGGTACACCGCCACGCCGGAGAAGCCGCTGCGCGAGAGCATGCGCTCGAGGTCCTTGCTGACGTCCGCGAAAGTGAAGGGGTTGCGCGAGTAGTTGTAGAGGTCCGGGAAGCCGGCAGCGGTCCTGGCCGGCGCCCCCGGGGCGCCCGTGGCGACGGCCTGGCGCTTGGCGCCCGGGCCGATCCGGGGCGCCGTGGTGCCGCGCTGCTGGATCAGCTCGCCCAGGCGGCTACCGTTGTCCTGTTCCGGGGCTTGAGCGGTAAGCGGCTGCTTCTCGCTGCCCTCGATCACCACGGCCTTGCCGTAGTCGGTGTTGTTGGCCTGTTCGGTGCGCGCGATGTCGATCTCAGAGACCCGGAGGAAGGTCTGGGTGCCGCTCGGCAGGGTGATCAGTGCGCGATCGCCCTCCACGCGGTACTTCTCTTTGGCCTCGATCCGCTTGCCGTCGCGGAGATAGATGGTGTAGGCGAAGAGCGGTGAGCCGGCGAGCCAGACGAGTCCGAGAACAGCCGCGAGCCAGGATCGACGCATCGTAGGTTCCCCCCTGCGATTGGGTATCATAGCGCCGGTCGTGGCCAGCCTTCCCCCCACCCCCCTGGAGCTCGATGAGCGTTTTTGACAGTCCCGGCGCACTGCTCGTGCTGGAAGACGGTTCGGTCTACCCGGGTCGAGCCGCGGTTCCCGGTACCCGTTTCGGCGAGGTGGTGTTCAACACCTCGATGACCGGCTACCAGGAGATCCTCACCGACCCTTCCTACCGCGGGCAGATCGTGGTGATGACCCAGCCGCACATCGGCAACTACGGCGTGGCAGCCGAGGTGGCGGAGTCCGAGCGGATCTGGGTGGAAGGCTTCGTGGCCCGGGCTTTCACCGAGCGGCCTTCCGGAGTCGGCTACGAAGAAGGCCTGCTCGGCTACGTGCGGCGCCAACAGGTGCCGGCGATCGACGGCGTGGACACCCGGGCCCTGGTACGCCATCTGCGAGAGCGCGGCGCGCTGCGGGGTGTGATCACCTCGGAGCGGACGGACGTCGCGGGCCTGGTGGCCGAGCTGGAGCGCTTCCCCTCGATGAGCGGGAGGGCGCTGGTGGCCGAGGTGAGCTGCCGCGAACCCTGGGAGATGCCGGCGTTAGGGGAGGAGCGGGTGCACCTCGCGGTCTACGACTTCGGGGTCAAGACCAACATCCTGCGTTCCCTCGCCGAGCGGGGCGCGCGGCTCACCGTGCTGCCGGCCGAGACCCCGGCCGAGCGTTGCCTGGCCCTGGGGGTGGATGGCGTGGTGCTCTCGAACGGCCCCGGGGACCCCGAGCCCCTCACCGGCATCGTCGCCAATGTGGCGCGGCTGGTGGCCTCCGGCATTCCGCTCTTCGGCATCTGCCTCGGCCAGCAGCTGCTCGGCCTGGCGCTCGGCGGGCGCACCTTCAAGCTCAAATTCGGCCACCACGGCGGCAACCAGCCGGTGAAGGACCTCGCCACCGGCCGGGTGCTGATCACCAGCCAGAACCACGGCTTCTCGGTAGACCCGGCCTCGCTGCCGGCAGGCTGCCGGGCCACCCAGGTGAACCTCAACGACGGCACCCTCGAGGCCTTCGAGGTGGAGGGCCGGCCCGTCTCGGCCACCCAGTACCACCCCGAGGCGGCTCCCGGGCCGCACGAGGCCTCGCTGCTCTTCGATCGCTTCCTCGCCCAGGTGGAGGCCCGGCGAGGGGCGGCCGTCGCCTCCCGATGAGGGCTACGCTCGCCTGGCAGCTCGCCTGGCGCCTGCTTTCCGGGCGGGGCAGCCGGCTGCTCAACGGCACGGCGCGGGCGGCCCTGTTGGGCACCGCCCTCGGCGTGCTGGCCCTGGTGATCGCCATGGCCCTGATGAGCGGCTACAGCGAGGACCTGCAGAACAAGCTGGTGGGGGAGAACGCCGCGGTGGGCATCTACCCGCTGGTGGGCGCGGAGGCGGATCTCGACTCGGGAGAGCTCGAAGCCTTGAGGCGCCTGCCCGGGGTGAGGGGCCTGGTGCGAGTGGCTTACGCCCAGGGCCTGCTGACCGGCCCTTCGGGTGCGGCGCGCGCGCTCGACGTGACGCTGCGCGGCGTGGATGCCGGCGTGGACCACCGGGCCCGGCCGGAGCAGCTCGCTCCCGGTGCGGACGGCGTTCCCGGCGCCGTGCTGGGAGCCGAGCTCGCTCGCGAGTTGGGCGTCGCTCCAGGCCAGGTGGTGCAGCTCACTTCGCTCGCTCTCGAAGGGCGGCGGCCGCAGTTCCACTTCCAGAGCCTGCGGGTCACCGGTACTTTCCGCACGGGCTTCTCCGAGTTCGATCGCGGCTGGCTGATCGTGGATCGCTCCCTGGTGCTGCGCCTGGCCGGCAAGGCGGCGAGCCTGGCGCTCTGGGAGCTCTCGCTCGATCACCCCCGGCGGGCGCCGGAAGTGGCCAAGGCCGCCGAGAAGATCGTCGGGCCCCAGCTCTTGGTGCGAGACTGGCAGAGCCTCAATCAGACGCTGTTTTCAGCCCTCGCCTTGCAGAAGAAGGTGCTCTTCCTCGCTTTGGCCTTGATCGTCCTGGTGTCGATGTTCAACGTTGCCTCGACGCTGATGGTGATGGTGCGCGAGCGGCTGCCCCAGCTCGGCGCCCTCTCGGCGCTCGGCCTCGCGCCCCGCTCGATGGCCTCGGTCTTCGTGCTCTACGGGCTGCTGCTCGGCGCGGCCGGCACGGCGCTCGGCCTGGGCGTGGGCTCGGCCGTATGCTGGGCGCTCACGCGCTTCCAGCTGATCCGGCTCGATCCCGACGTGGCCGCGATCTACTTCCTGAGCTCGGTGCCCTTCCGGGTGGAGTGGCAAGACCTCGCCGCCATCGCCGGCCTCTCCCTCCTGCTCACCCTGATCGCCTGCCTCTATCCGGTCAAGAAAGCCCTCGCCCTCGACCTCGCCGAAGCCCTCCGGGCCGAGTAGCGCCGGGTGCGCTCCGGGGCGGGCCGTAGTAATCTGCCTGCGAGCCCAGGTGGTTGTGAGGCGACTCCTGGATGTCTCGACGAAGGAGCTGCCGCCATGGCCGTGTTCCACGCGATCTTCGAGGATGGGGTCTTCCGGCCCACAGAGCCTGTCGATGTGCCGGCCTCGAGCGAAGTGCAGCTCGAGCTGGTGAGCGTGGCCCCGCCAGACACCGACAGCCGCCTCGATGCCCTCTACCGCTTGCTCCTCGAGGGCCCCTGGGAGAGTGGCGAGCCAGATGTCGCCGCCCGCCACGACGAACACCAGCCATGAGGGAGCCGGTGTTTCTGGACACCGTGGGCCTGCTGGCCCTCTGGGATCGCAGTGATCAATGGCACCCGGCGGCTCGCTCGGCTTTTTCCCGCTTGTCTGCGGAGCGGGTAGAGCTCTACACCACTTCCCTCGTGCTGCTGGAGTGCGCCAACGCTGCCGCGCGACGACCCTACCGCGGCGTGGTGGCTGCTCTTTGGCGCGAGATGACCGAGGCAGGCCGGGTGGTCGAGCCGAGCCGTGAGGAGATCGCCCAGGCCTGGCAAGCCTACGAGAGGATGCCATCCGGTGGACCCGGAGTGGTGGACCTCCTCTCCTTCCGAGCCATGGAACGGCTGCGACTTCGAAGGGCGTTCACAAACGATCGCCATTTTCGAACCGCTGGCTTCGAAGTGCTTTTCTAGGACGGCGAAGCCCCCGAATCTTCCTTCCTGCGCCCTCTCACCCCTTCAAGTGCCGGGCGAAGAAGGCGAGGGTCTTCTTCCAGGCGTCTTCGGCGGCGGCCGGGTTGTAGTTGCCGCCGGAAGGGTTGGCGAAGGCGTGGTTGGCGCCCTCGTAGAGGTGGATCTCGGCGTCTTTGCCGGCAGTCTTGAGGGCGGCTTCGAACTGCTTCACGCTGTCGGCCGAGATGCCACGGTCGAGCGCGCCGAAGAGGCCGAGGAGGGGGCTCGCGAGCGGCGCCAGGTCCTTGGGATCGGTCACCACGCGGCCGTAGTACATCACCGTGGCCTGGATCTTGTCCGGCACCTTGAGGGCGGTCTGGAGCGACCAGCCGCCGCCGAAGCACCAGCCCACCACGCCGATCCTGGCGCTGCCGGCCTTCTCGAGGAAGCTCGCCGCCTGGCGCAGGTTCTCCACCAGCCGAGGCCCGCGCTCCAGCGTGCCCTGCATCAGGGCGCGGGCGGCCTCCGGTTGGTCGGCGCTCTGGCCTTCGTAGAGATCCACCGCCAGAACGGCGTAGCCCTCACCGGCGAGCTGTCGGGCCATCGATTCCACGTTGCTGTTGAGCCCCCACCATTCATGGATCACGATCACCCCGGGAATTGCGGCCGGCGCTCCCTTGGGCCGGGCGAGAAAGCCCGTGATCGGCTTGCCGTCGAGAGTGGCGTAGGCCACGCGGGACTCCTCCACGGGCCCTGCCGGCTCCACCTTGGCGGCCGGCGAGGGGGAGGCGTTGTCGTGCTGGTGCTCGGCGGCCATCTTCTCGAGGTGGTCGTCCGCGATCGCGGCCAGGGGAGCGAGCAGGAGGATGGCGAAAGCGAGCAGGGTGCGCATCGTTAGCTCCTCGGCCCGGCCGGAAATTCGGGGACCCTCGCCGGGCTGCTAGACTTGGCGCCCGCGGCGCCGCCGTTTCGAAGGATCCCTGCCTGAGATCGAGCACGTTACCATCGTCGAGCCGCGACCTCTACCCTGAGCACGGAGAGCAGTACGAGTGGAACAGATCCGTAACTTCTGCATCATCGCCCACATCGATCACGGCAAGTCGACGCTCGCCGATCGCCTGATCCAGCGCTGCGGTGTGGTCGACGCGCGGGAATTCCGCGACCAGATCCTCGACTCGATGGACATCGAGCGCGAGCGCGGCATCACCATCAAGAGCAACACCATCACCCTGCCCTACAAGGCCCAGGACGGCCGCGAGTATCAGCTCAACCTGATCGACACCCCCGGCCACGTGGACTTTTCCCACGAGGTGCGGCGCTCGCTGATGTCCTGCGAGGGGGCGCTGCTCTTGATCGACGCCTCCCAGGGGGTGGAAGCCCAGACCCTGGCCAATCTGTACCTGGCCCTCGAGCACAACCTCGAGATCCTGCCGGTGATCAACAAGATCGATCTGCCGGCCGCCGATCCCGAGCGCATCCAGGAGGAGATCGACAAGGATCTCGGCCTCGACCCCTTCGAGGCGGTGAAAGTCTCGGCCAAGCTGGGCACGGGCATCGACGAGTTGCTCGAGGCGATCGTGCACAAGCTGCCGCCGCCCAAGGGCCAGCCGGAAGCGCCGCTCAAGGCCCTGCTCTTCGACGCCCAGTACGACTCCTACCGCGGCGCCATCCTGCTGGTGCGGGTAGTGGACGGCGAGCTGCGGCCCGGCCTGCGGCTGCGGCTGATGCACTCGGAGGCCGAGCATCTGGTGGAGGAAGTGGGCCTGCTGCGCCTGCGCCGGATACCCCAGGAGCGCCTCGAAGCGGGCCAGGTGGGCTACGTGATCGCTGGCATCAAGAGCCTCTCGGGCCTTGCGATCGGCGACACTTTGACCGACGCCGCCCACCCCGCCGAGGCGCCGATCCCCGGCTATCTGGAAGCCAAGCCCATGGTCTTCTCCTCGCTCTACCCGATCAACAACGACGAGTACGAGGACCTGACCAAGGCGATCGAGAAGCTCAAGCTGAACGACGCCGCCCTGGTCTACGAGAAGGACTCCTCCTCGGCCCTCGGCTTCGGCTTCCGCTGCGGCTTCCTCGGCCTCTTGCACCTCGACGTGGTGCAGGAGCGGCTGGAGCGCGAGTACGACCAATCGCTGATCCTCTCGGCTCCCTCGGTGCGCTACCGCATCGAGCTCACCGACGGCAAGAAGATCGAGGTGGACAACCCGGCCCACTACCCGGACCCGGCCAAGATCGGCCAGGCCTTCGAGCCCTACATCCGCGCCGCCATCCTGATGCCGGAGCGCTACGTGGGCTCGGTGATGGAGCTCTGCCGGGACCGCCGGGGCGTCAGCACCACCTTCCGCTATCTGGCCGCCGGCCGGGTGGAGCTCACCTCCGAGCTGCCCCTGGCCGAGGTGCTGTTCGACTTCTACGACCGCCTGAAGAGCATCACCCAGGGCTACGGCTCGATGGACTACGAGGTGCTCGACTACCGCGAGACCGACCTGGTCAAGGTGGACATCCTGGTCAACGGCGAGCGGGTGGACGCCCTCTCCCAGCTGGTACACCGCGAGAAGGCCCGCCAGCGGGCGCTGCGCTACTGCGAGAAGCTGGCCGAAACGATCCCCCGCCAGCAGTTCAAGATCGCCATCCAGGGCACGATCGGCGGCCAGGTGATCGCGCGCACCACCATCAACGGCACCGTCTCGCATTTGACAAGCTCGACCGGTGCGCCCCGCAAGGCGCCCATCACGTCATATTCGGATACATCAGGCGGGATCGGCGATGAGGCGCAGAACGGCAGGCACGGCTCCCAGCCGTAGATGAAGGCGACCGGCATGTCTTCGCCCTTGCCGGAATATTTCTGAAAATCCTGGCCCCAGTTCTGCGGCTTCCAGAGCAGCACGGGAATTGTATCTTTTTGCCCGATCATGCCGCGATAGATGCCGACATTGAGCCGGCCGGACGCCGGATCGCGCGTCACCGTGCCCTGCATGGTGTTGATGTAGCGCCCGCCGTCGCGGCGATGCCAGCGCGGCACCGGAAACTCGAACAGGTCGATGGCGCCGTCGGTGATGATGTTTTCCTTGACCGGTCCAGTCGGCACCACCACCGGCGGTACGCGGCCGGCAAAAGCACGGCGCGCCGCTTTGACGAGATCGGTAATCGGCGCGTTCTTGGGAAGGCCGAACATCAGCGCGAGGCGCGAATAGTTCGACAAGCCGCCGGTAAAGAGCTTCGTGCAACGGCCCTCGGTATAGCCCTTGATGCGGTTGAACAGAAGCGAAGGTCCGTCGCCGTTACCGAAGACGCGCCGGGTGATGGCGCCGAGCTCGCAGTCCCAGTCCACCTCGGCATCGACTTCGTGCAATTCTCCCTCGCGCCTGAGACATTCGATCCAGCCCCGCAGGTCGCGAAATTCCATCATCGTCTCCTTTCGTAATTGATCGTTCCCGCGCGGCATGCGGCCGCGCAACAGATGCCGAAGTGCCGGGAAAGCGCTTGTTGCTACATGCTGCCCGCGGGGATGTTGGCGCGGGTGATGACCTCGCGCCACTTGACGAGCTCGGAGGCAATAAACTTGGCCAGTTCCTGCGGAGTGCTCGCGGCCGGCTCGACGCCGAGCTCGATGAAGCGGCGGCGCACGTCCGAATCCTGCATCGCCGCCGCCACTTCCTTGTGCAGCCGTTCGATAATCGGCTGCGGTGTGCCGCGCGGAGCCAGGAGCGCGAGCCAGCCGGATGATTCATAGCCGTTGACGCCGGCCTCGGCGATGGTCGGCACATCGGGCAGAGCCGGCATGCGCTTGGCGCTCGTCACCGCAAGCGCACGCGCGCCGCCCGAGGAAAGCGGGCCGTGCACGTTGGGCAGCCACTGAAAGCCGAGCGGCACCGTCCCGGCGATAAGGTCGGTCGTGTATTGCGCGATGTT